>DASVPT010000301.1:0-4954 GCA_036389535.1 Actinomycetota bacterium | reverse complement strand
ACGAGTCCGGCGAACGGACTTCTCCCGTCGAACGCTTCTGCGCTCGGCGCTCCTGGGGGGCGCGTCGCTCGCGTCCTACGGGGCGCTCTCCGGTCTCACGTGGGTTGCTCGGCTTCCCGGGCGTCGCCGCCGGTTCACCGGTTCGTACGAAACCGGGTCGTTCCATCCCGAGGCCATGCCCGTGACGCAGTGGCTCAACGATGCTGTGCCGCTGGTCGACCCTTCGGCGTGGAGACTTTCGATTCGAACCGGCGGACGCGAGTCGGCGCGCCTATCCCTCGAGGACCTCGACCGGCGAGCAGGGCCGATTCGGGCGACCATCGATTGCACCGGTGGGTGGTTCGCGGAACAGATCTGGCACGGCGTCCCCGTAGCCGAACTCCTCCCGAAGAGCACGGGTGGCAGGAGCATCGTCGTTCGCTCCGTCACCGGGTACTCGCGGCGATACCCGTTTTCCGACGCGAATCGCTTTTTCGTCGCTACCCGGGTTGGCGACCAACCGCTGTCACCCGGACATGGCTATCCCGCCCGGGTTGTGGCGCCGGGCCGGCGCGGGTTCTGGTGGGTCAAATGGCTTGCTTCGATCGAGGTAAGCGACGCGCCGTGGTGGTGGCAGCCACCGTTTCCTCTCACCTAGAGGGGTAACCGACCACCGAGTCCGCCGGTCTGTTCTTTGTCCGAACCTCTCGCTCAGCTTGCTTTGCAGGGGGGTTCGGGCCTACCGTCAACGCCGCACAGGCGTGATCGTTCCTCGAATGGAAGGAGGCAGTATGCAGGAAGCGGGAATGGGTGCTGGAGCCCGGCCCGCCTACGGCCGAGGTGGGATGGGAATAGCTCGGACGTATGCGCTGGTCTTCGGCATTGCGTACATCGCCGTGGCGCTGTTGGAGGTCATTACGAAGAAGAAGGGCCTCGAGATCGGCGGCGCGACGATCCTCAGCTTCACGGGTCTTCAGAACGCGATCCACTGGATCGTCGGCATCGTGGTCCTCGGGTCGTTCTTCGCCGGTGAGAACGCGGCGCGGATGGTTGCCCGAATCATCGGCGTCGTCTTCGTCATCCTCACGATCTACGGATTTGTGGCGGCGAAGAGCCTCGGTGACCTTCTCGGGTTCCCCGGCAAGATCCCGATGTCGTACAACATCGTCCACCTTCTCACGGCGATCCTTGCGCTGTTCGCCGGATTCTTTGCGGCAAGGGCGTACGGGCAAGACCGCGTCGCCGCATAGCAAGACGGGACCAGCAACGCTTCGCGTTGCGAGGGGGTCGATAGCCGCTCCCGCGGACCGCGCTTCGGCGCCCGGACACCGGGCGCTGGGGGCTCTCTCTGCGGGGGCGGCTGTCATTCACTTCCTTGTCGCGCCCCAGCACTTCCGCGAAGGCGTCCTCTTCGGCGGGTTCTTTCTTGTGGTCGCCACGCTTCAGCTCCTGTGGGGCGCGGCCATCCTGCGGGGTGAATCCAGGTCGCTGTATGGGACCGCCGCAGTTGGGAACGCGGCGGTCCTGGGGATCTGGGCGTGGTCGCGGACGGCGGGCCTGCCGATCGGACCGAGCCCGGGAGTCCCGGAACCGGTGGCTGCCATCGATGCCCTCGCCACCGCGTATGAGACGCTGATCGTCGCGGGCTGCCTTTACCTGATGACCCGCCCGTCGAGGCGACCGCACCCGATCAACGCTGCGCCGTGGCCAGTGAGCGCCGTGGTGGCGCTCCTCTTGCCGGTGCTGGCGTTTTCACTGGGCGGAGACTCCCATGGCCTGGAGGGAACGACGGGCGTCCATTCGCACCTTCTGGCCCACCACCTTCTGCATCTGGTGTTCATCGGCGGCGCGGCGTTGATGTTTTGCGCCTACGTTGCCGTCCTGGTCTTGCACGAGGGGTGGCCGACGTTCTCCTGGCGGCTCGACCCGAATCGCCGGTGATCGCGTTCACCGATTGGGCCAAAGACATCCTGCACAAAAGCCAAACCGCGGCATCCCGCTTCAACCCGAACGTCAAGATCCGTCTCTCCAGGGTGCGCGGCAGCGTGCAGGCGGTTCTGGCGGAGGACTCTGAAGCGAGTGATGAAACTGTCGACGTCGACGGCATGACGCTCTACGTCGAGTCGGGCCTCGAGGGGCTTCTCGACGTTGAAGAGCCGCACGATCGGCTCGTCCTCAAGCCGTCCGGTTCCCCGCCGAACCAGCGCGGATCACATTAAGCGTCGCGGAGAGCCGCCTCGATCTCTCGCGCCAACGCAATGTCTCTCTCCGTCACGCCGTCTTCGGTCCACGTATGGAGGCCGATGCGTACCCGGTTGTAGTGGTTCTCCAGGTCCGGGTGGTGATTGGCCGCCTCGGCCCGCTCGGCGACCCGATTGATGAAGTCCACCGCGTCGATGAAGGTTGGGAACTTGTAGTTCTTGAAGATCTCCCCCCGGTCGAATCGCCATCCGGGGAGATCGCCGCGGGACAGGAAGTGGTTCACCTCGTCCTCAGAGAGCTTCGTCATGAGCCAGTCTCCTCCTGGCAGAAATCTGACACATTTCGGCGAGTAGATTGGAATGGTCGAGACCAGACCTCGGATCGGATGGTGACTGCGTGATGGAGACAAAGCCCTATTACGTCGGTGGAAACTGGAGAACCCGCACCGAGACCCTTGATGTCAAGAGTCCGTACGACGGAAGCCTGGTCGCCTCGATCGGGGTCCCGTCCGATCGGGACGTCGAGGAAGCCGTCACCAGGGCTGTCGACGCGTTCGGGGAATCTCGGCACCTTCCGACGTACGCGAGGTCGGAAGCCCTGCTCCACATCTCGCAGGGCATCGCCAAGCGGGCCGACGAGCTGGCCGAGTGGGTGGCGCGCGAGGGAGGCAAGCCGCTCAAGTGGTCGAAGGTCGAGGTGAGCCGGGCCGTCTCGACCTTTCGGTGGGCCTCTGAAGAAACCCGCCGGCTGAACGGCGAGTTCCTGGCGCTCGATACGGAGCAGAGCCTGGGAAGCCGCGCCGCCATCGTCCGGCGGTTCGCGCTCGGCCCCGTGCTGGCCATCACTCCCTTCAACTTCCCGGTGAACCTGGTGGCGCACAAGATGGCCCCGGCACTGGCCGTCGGAGCTCCGATCGTGATCAAGCCGGCCGGCACGACGCCGCTGGGGGCGCTCGCCCTGGCCGAGCTGTTCGACGAAACGGATCTGCCGAAGGGAATGCTGTCCGTGCTACCGATCCCCAGTGATCGAGCCGAGAACCTCGTCCGCGATCAGCGCTTCAAGAAGCTGTCCTTCACCGGTTCGACCGAGGTCGGGTGGAAGTTGAAGGGGTTGGATCCGCGAAAGCACGCCACCCTGGAGCTCGGAGGAAACGCCGGCGTCATCGTTCACTCCGACGCCGACCTCGACCACGCCGCGAATCGGGTCGCGTTCGGCGGTTACTACCAGGCTGGGCAGTCCTGTATCGCCGTTCAGCGCGTCTTCATTCAATCCGAGGTGTACGAGGACTTCATCGCCCGCTTGGTGAAGGAGGTGGAAAGCCTGAAGGTCGGAGATCCTTTGGATCCGACCGTCGATGTCGGACCGCTGATCGATGCCGGCGCGCTGGATCGTGTCGATGCGTGGGTTAAGGAGGCGGTCGAACAGGGGGCCCAGGTCCTCACGGGCGGACGGCGGGATGATCCGTTCTACGCGCCAACGGTTCTGGCGGGCACCACGCCCGACATGAAGGTCCGGTGCATGGAGATCTTCGGACCGGTCATCACGGTCGAGCCGTACCAGACCTTCGAGGAAGCGCTCGCCGAGGTCAACGACTCGGAGTACGGGCTCCAGGCCGGTCTGTTCACCTCATCTATCGACCGGGCGATGCTCGCGCACCGCGAGCTGGAGGTCGGCGGCGTGATCGTGAACGACGTCTCCGCGTTCCGTGCCGATCAGATGCCGTACGGAGGGGCGAAGGACTCGGGATACGGGCGAGAAGGGCTTCGCTACGCCATGCAGGAGATGACCGAGCCCAGGATCATGGTCCTCTCGGGCGTCCCGCTCTAGGCCGAACTTTCCACCGCCGGAGGCTCGGCCACCTGCTGGCCGCGGGTGCGCAGCAGCTCCATCAGCGTTTGAGCGTCCGCGGGCGCGGCCGCGAGCGGGTCGTTGTTGAAGAAGATGTAGGTGTCGCGGGCGGGAAGCTCGGCGATCCGATCGGCCCAACTCCGCAGCTTCGACCTCGAGTACTTCGGGTGGAAGCTTCGGCCTTGATGGAAGCGGAGGTACGACCATCCTCCCGTGACGATCGTCGGCACGCGCGCGCCGGGGCGGTCCGGCAGGACCCACGCCGCACCCGCGCGGTCCAAGAGCTGGCAGACCTCATCGTTCACCCACGAGTCGTCGCGGAACTCGAACGCGGCCTTGATCTCGGGTGGCAGGAGGGCGAGGAAATCCCGGAGCAGCGTGGCGTCCGCGCGGAACTTCGGAGGGAGCTGAAACAGCACCGGCCCGAGCTTCGGTCCGAGCCGGGTGGCCCGCGACCAGAAGAGGTCTACGGAATCCTTGGCATTTCGGAGCCGGCGGATATGGGTGATGTACCGGCTCGCCTTGATCACGAACAGGAAATCGACGGGGGTCTCCACCCGCCACTTGTCGAAGGTGGTCTCCTTGGGCAGCTGATAGAAGGAGTTGTTGACCTCCACGACCGGGAACTTGGTCACGTAGTGGGAGAGCCACGCCCGTTGCGGAAGACCCTTGGGGTAGAAGGCCCCGCCTTTCCACGATCCGTACTGCCAGCCGCTGGTTCCGACGTAGATCATCCAGCGGACTCGGCCGAGGCAGGCTCGTACACTGGTGCGGGAGGAAACATGGTTGTCGTCATTCTCATCCTGCTGCTCCTCGCGATCACGGGGATTCTCGGATTCGTCCTGAAGTTGGCCGTGGCCATCGCGGTTGGGATCGTCCTGGCAGTGGTGCTCCTGGCGTCGCTTGCGGCGTGGCGAATCCGTCG
>DASVPT010000300.1:0-2952 GCA_036389535.1 Actinomycetota bacterium | reverse complement strand
CATGCCATCGGCCGGCAGCCACTTCATCCCTCGATCCGAACGAAGGTCGCCCAGAAGCTGTCGGCTCGCCGCTTCCGACTTCTTGAACGTCAGCGAGCTCGAGTAGCTGGGCCCGGCCGACAACGCCGGCCGGTTGTCCGTGAGGATGAACAGATCGGCGTTGACCTGCTCGTTCGGCGACTTGCCGAGCGCCAGGATCCGCAGCGGAATCCACGGCGCCTTGGTCGGGATGGTGAAGTGAATGACGGTCCCCTGGCCCTCGATGAGCCCGCGCTTCACCGCTTCCTTGTTGTTGAACTTGGCGAGGGCGAAGACGGCGCCGCTCGACGAGTACGCCGACATCACACGCGGCGTGTCGGGCGTCAGGTCGAAGCCGTTTTTTTCCGCCCACTCGGCGACGTCGGGACCGCCGCCACGGACGACCGTGATGTCGAGGGCGTCAACGGTCACGCGCTCCAGAACCTGCACATCCTTGGCTGCGCTGGCGGCCGCGAGGACGGCGAACCCTTCAGGAGCGGGCGGATTGGCTTCGCGGGCCAGCCGCTCGAGCGTCCACCCGCCGCCCTTTTCGATCTTGGTCGGCGCACCGGGCAGCGGAATGATGTAGCCGAAGTGCTCGGCGGATCCGACGAACTGAAAACCCGTGATGTAGTGCTCGTAGCCTCCATGCCAGGCCGCGAGCGTCGTGGCCCGTCGAAGGACTTCAGCGTGCCCCGGGGCGACCAAGCCGCCACAGGCGAACGCCACGGTCGGGGCGGCGATGGCCATGACCAGTCCGAACACGAATGCAGCCGTAAGCCGACGCACCATTGTCCCTCCCTTCCGTATGGGCAGCTCTTGCAGTTGGAAGGTTCGACGGAACGAGCCTCGCTGGGGTTCCCGAAATGAAAAGCTCGCTGCGGCTCGGTGCAGTAGCCGGCGAGCCGCTACGACGAGGCGGCGCCAAAGCGCGCCGCAAGCGCGCGATACAGACCCGGGAACGCACCCCGAAGGCGCGCCGGAAACGCCATCCATCCGGGGACGAACACGTCGGTCCGATCTCGCTCGATGGCGCGAACGACCGCCATGGCCACTCGCTCGCTCTCGATCGGCTTTGGAAAGCGCCGGGTATAGGCGCGGCCGGCCCGCTCGAAGAAGGGCGTGTCCACGACGCCCGGTGAGACGAGCAACGTGCGGACGCCGGTTCCCGCCAACTCGTGGCTCAGGCTTTCCGTAAATCCGACCAGCGCCGCCTTGGTCGCGGCGTACACCGCTTCCTGCCCGACCCCGACGTGCCCCGCGATCGAGCTCACGTTGACGACGTATCCCTCTCCTCGCGCGACCATCTGGGAGACCAGGGCGCGGGTCAGCAGCAGCGGCGCCAGCAGGTTCACGCGGACAAGCTCATCCATCTCCGGCCCCTTCATCTCCTGAAAGGGCCCGGCCCACCCGATCCCGGCGTTGTTGATGAGGATGTCGACCGGTGCCGCCCATGCGGCCACACCGTCAACGCCTTCCGCGTCGCCCAGATCGCCAGGGAAGACCTCAGCGCCGGTCCGCGAAGCCAGATCGCGAAGCGCGCGTTCGTCCCGTCCGGTCGCCTTGACCTGCGCACCGCGCTGAGAAAGTTCGGCGGCGATCGCTCGACCGATGCCGCTCGACGCGCCGGTCACGAGGGCAACGCGTCCGGAGACCTGCATGGCCCGAGGTTGTCACCACAGCGCCGCGTCAGCCAACCTCGCGGCCATGCCTCTGACCGATTTGGCCGCGCAGGCCATCGTCGTCGACTACGACGGGACGATCTGCCCCAACGACGTTTCGGAGGAGCTCCTTCAGCGGTTCGCGCCGGCGGAGTGGTGGGAGATCGACCTTCAATTCCAACGAGGGGAGATCGGCAGCCGCGAGTGCCTGGTCCGCCAGGCCGATCTCCTCGAGGGCGCGCGGGAAGAGATGCTCCGGTTTGTCCTTGAGCACTTCGCCGTTGACGCGTCGTTCCCGCCGTTCGCCGCGTGGGCCAAGGAGCAAGGCCTCCCGATGAGCATCGCCAGCGACGGCCTCGGGTTCTACATCGAGCCGATGCTGAAAGCCGCGGGGGTCGCTCCAATCCCCGTTCTCACCAACGCCTTCTCGATCTCGAATGGAGATCGAGATCTGAGCTTCCCGCGAGCCCATCCCTTCTGTGAGGGATGCGGCACGTGCAAGATGCGAATCGTCCGCGGCCATCGGCACGCTGCCGGAACCGTCGCTTTCGTGGGCGAGGGCCATTCGGATCGATACGGCGCGCTCTACGCCGATCTGGTGTTCGCCAACAAACACCTGGCGGAGATCTGTGAATCGGCCGGCGTTCCGTTCGTGTACTGGACGACGTTCGACGACGTCCGGGACGGCCTTGAACGAATGAAGGAACTACCCGGACCCGCGAATCCCGCCGTCTGCCCGGGCTGGTTGATTCCAGCTCGCACATGAGAGCGGCGAGTCTGAAACGCTTCCCTCGACGCGGTCAGGCGTGAGACCATCAACGCCTCATGCGGGCCGATGAAGTAGATCGCAGCACCAGGCACGACCTGCTGCTGCGAGAGAAACAGCATCTCGAGCCGCTCCTTCAGATCAGCCCGACCGCCATCGTCATCACCGACCTGGACGCCAACATCGTGGCGTGGAACCCGGCAGCGGAGGCTCTTTTCGGGTACAGCGCGGAGGAGGCCGTCGGCCGCAACCTCGACGACCTGGTGGCCCGGACCGAGCAGCTCCACGAGGACGCCGTCGCGTTCACCCAGCGAGCTGGCCAGAAGGACCGAGTCCACAGCATCACGCGGCGGACCCGGAAGGATGGAACGTTCGTCGATGTGGAGGTTCTGGGGGCTCCGCTCCTCGCTGATGGGGAGCTGGTGGGGATGTTTGGCATCTACCACGACATCACTGAGCTCCAACGCCAAAAGCGCTATTACGAAGCCCTGATCGAGGCGAGTCCAG
>DASVPT010000299.1:0-4184 GCA_036389535.1 Actinomycetota bacterium | reverse complement strand
GATGCCCAACCTCGTCGGTGTTCCGAAGATCTGGAGCGTTGATCCGACCACCCTCGCGGGTTCCCGCTCCCACGCGCGCCCGCTCCATCGGACGAGCTCGGTCGAGCGGGTCGGAAACCGCAGGATGATGGTGACGCGCCGCTGGAGCGTCGCCGGGCCGCAGCACGGGGAATAGTCGGCCCGAAATCGGTACGCGTTCCCGACGATGGCGAGTCCTTTCGGCGGAGGTCCGATCGTTTCTGGATCGAGCGGCGAGATAGCGATCCGCACCGACCGCGCGCCGTGCTGCGACGGAAAGGCATTGGAGCTCCCGGAGACCTCCGCCTGCCCATCGCGCGTGGCCACCGTGAAAGGTTCTTTCCGGCCGAGCGAAACAGAGCCCAAGCCCGGGTAGGGCGAGTCGTTTTGCGCAGCCAGATCCGGCGGCGGCGACACCCACCGATATGGAGCCGGCGGAGCCAGCCCGTCGAAGACCGGGAGCACCGGGACACCGGCCGAGCTCAGCGCGAGAGCCGCCGCGACGTATGCGGCCGCGGCCACCAGCCCCCAGAGCAGCCCGCGTCTCATCCGATGTCCATGGTTCTGATCGGTCCGGTGGCGAACGCGGGCGGCCAAACGACCTCCCGGAATCCGGGCCTGACCCATTCCCAGATCACGCTCTCCGCCCGGACGTTCTCGCCGGCGACCGCCGTCCCGGCTGAACCGAATCGAACTCCGCTTCCATTGGGGAGCGCCCCGATCGGCAACGAGGCTCGGCGTGCCGCCTCGGCAATCTCGTCCGAGGAAAGATCTTTCGCCACGGGGAGGACGTGGTGGAACAGAGCCCAGGCCGAAGCGAACCCCGAGAGTGCTGCAGCGGTCATGTACTGGCCGTACCGCGCTCGGTAGGTGGTTCGAGCCCATCGGAGCAACGCCGCCGCCTGGGGAGAGAGCGTGTCCGGCCGGAGGATCTCGCCGTCCGGTTTGTCGGAGGCAAACAGGCCGACCGCCGTTTTCCCGAGCGACAGCCCAAACGCTGGCATGCAATAGCTGGAGCTCGTTCCGATTCCCGCGAGGAGGTGAACCTGCTCCCGAAGCAGCGCGCGACGCATGGCGATGGCGTCTCGGAGATACGACGAAACGAAGAGAACCTCGACCCGGGCATGGCGGATCGACCGAGCGAGCTGTTCGTAGTTGGCGTCGTCCAGGCGGTAGGGAAAGGTTCCAGCCAGGGGAAGGCCTTGGCGGCGGATCGTCTGGAGTGCGCCGAACGCGACCGAGCGTCCGTAGACGTCATCCACATAGACGACGCCGTACCTGGCAGAGCTCGACCTTCGCAGTCTGGGAAGGAACTCGTTCTGCACGAATTCGATGGCCGCGCGTCCGAGAGAAGCGCCGCTCGGGGCCACTCGGAAGAACCGGCTCCCGGCGCGGGCCGGCGCTCCGATCTGCCCGACCGCGCCCGTTTCCCAGAACACCACGTTCATCTGGGACGCCGTCCGGGCGGCGGATTCCGAAATCGTGCTGCCGTAGCTCCCCACCACGATCTGCGCACCTCCGTCGACGGCTGCGTTGACCGCGCCGGGCCCCTCGTCGACGGAGTCGGCCGGTTCGGGGAGAAGCTGGATGGGCCGGCCGTCCACTCCTCCTCGGCGGTTCGCCATCTCCGCCGCCAGCCGCACGCCGCGGAACTCCTCGACGCCGCCCATTCCCTGACCGCCCGAGGTCGGATAGACCGCTCCAACGACAACGGGGGAGCGGGAAGAGCTACATCCGGTTGCGCAGAGCGTCAGCAGGATGAACAGCGGCAAGACCTTCTTCACCGAAATCACCTCCACCTCACAGGAATGCCAGAAGGTTGGCTGCCGCATGCGTGACGGCGGGCGCGCCCCATCCACCGGAGAACCACCGCTGCCAGCCGAAGAGCAGTCCCGCGGTCAGGTTCAGGGGGACGGCGGCCCAGCCGTACATCGGCATGTGCACGGCGGCAAACGAAAGCGCCGTCACAACGATCGCCAGCACGGCGCCTCGCTGTTCCAACCAGCCGTAGAGGAACCGACGGAAGAACGCCTCCTCGCCAACGGCCGCGACGACGGAGGCCAGGATGGCGGGCGCCGAGGCGCTCAGCGCCAAGGCCGATGACATCTTCACGACGGTAAGTCCGGCGAGGCCGGTCGCGACCGCAACCGCGGTGCGAATCCTCGACCGCCGCTGGGCGAGCGATCCTTCTGCAGGCGCCAGCACGCCGACCGCTCCGACCGCCATCACAACGATGAACGCCTGCCGGTCCACCTGGCGAAGCGTGAGGGCAGCGAGGCTCGCGGCGGCGATGAAGGCCGGCACCATCCGGCGGTGCGCGGTGGTGGCCGCAGGCGCTGCGATGCTCATCGAACCGTGAACGAGACGGAAGCGAGGACGCGCGGGTCGAACGGGCCGTGATCCGCCGCAACGAACTCGGCTTGCAACAAGTGCGGCCCGGCGGTCAGCGGACGACCCAGGAGCTTGCTGAGGTTCTCGTCGAGCGATCCGAGGAGGGTGATGGTCCTGCCGTCGAGCACCAGATGGATGTGGCCGAGATCCGGCGTGATATTGGTGGTGACTTTCTTCGTCAGCTTCGCGCCGGTCAGTTCGATCCGGACCTCGACGCCGGTGGGAGACAGCGTCGCGCCCGACGTCGGGGAGGTGATCGAGAGCTTTGCCGGACTGGACGGGCGTTGGAGTGGGGACGGTGTGGTCGAAGATGAAGGTTGGCCGTTCGGCTTCCCTCCACACGCCGTCAGGGCCAGCACGGTGAAAAGGGCCGCCGTTCGGAGCACGCTCCTGCGAGTCACTTGATCATCTCCTCAAAGGTCGCGGTGATTGGCGCACGGTCCTTCGTTATCGCGTTCACGGAGAACGTCCACCGCCCGGGTGAGAGTCGGACATCAGCCACGAAGTGCCCCCTGGAAAGCCTCCTGAGCGCGAGGTTCATTCTCGTCCCGGCCGACCTGGCGGCGGCGTTCGCCGTCGCGATCGGGAGCTCGTTCCCGGAGGTTCGGAAGAACGTGAAGTGCAGCTCGTTTGCTCCCACCCCTCCGGGATCAACGTAAGCCTGGACCGATCCGGTGCCGGGAAGCGTGATCTGATAGATCGTCGGCTGGCCGGATCCGCCCGGTATAACCCGGATCTGCTGCGGCGCCGAACGGGTTCGAAGCGAGAGCGGCACCTCGATCGAGGTGGTGGCCTGTTCGATCAAGACCTCGACTGACCAGGAGCCGGCGATCGAGAGGTTCGTCCCTCGTCCGCTCCACGCGCCCGGACCGGTGGACGAGAGGGGAAGCTGCGACTTCGCGATGTCCGGTCGATCCGGGAGGGTGAATCCAAGCGTGACCCGCCGAGCCGGCAGAGACCTGCCGGTGTTGAAGTCTTGGACTCGAACCTGGAAAGCGTTCGGCCCCGCAGTACCCGGCGACGCCGTCAGACGAACGGTCGCCTGCTGGCCGAAGTCGTGGCCGACAACCGATACGGCGGAAGGACGGTTCGCGAGAGCTGCTGCGGCGCCGGTCGCGGGAGGCGACAGCTCGGTCATCACCCCGGTCAGGGAGAACACTCCCGCCGCGAGCAAAAGCTCGGCGCCGACAATGCGAGGAAGAACGCCGAGCGAATCCGCGGTCCGCTGAATCGAAGGGATGACGCGATACCGATTGACGGCGCCGAGCCCCGCCATCGCAGCGAACAAGACAATCTTCGCCACGACCACGTTCCCAAAACCGGTTCCGAGCAGCCCTGAGACGGATCCGACCTCATCCCAGGCTCGGAGGACTCCGGTGACGGCAACGCCTGCCAGCGCGAACCCTGCGATGGTCGAGAATCGCTGAACGGCTCCCAAGCGATCGTCGGCGCCCCGCTGACGGATGCCGAACAGCAACCAGGCCAGCCCTCCAACCCACACGGCCGCGGCGGCCAGGTGAACCCACTGCGTTCCGACCCGAAACCATCGCCAGCTGGAGGCGGCCCCGGCGTGTCCGGCGTAGGCATGAATCAGCATCACGCCGAGGGCGACGACACCGACGACAGCCAGGCTTGATCTGGAATGCCGAAGGTGAAGCCCGGCCACCGCGAGTCCCAGCACCGCCACCCCAATGCCCCGAGCGACCAACAGATGTCCGCGACCGGAAGTGAGGAGCGTGGCGACGGAAACCCTGCTGTCGGAGCGCTCGGCGACG
>DASVPT010000298.1:0-9214 GCA_036389535.1 Actinomycetota bacterium | reverse complement strand
CTTTCCGAATGGGGCCTGGAGTTCGACACGGTCGACCTCACCGATCTCGAGGCATTGCGGAAGACCGTTCGCGACGAAACGAGGGTGGTCTGGGTGGAGACGCCGACCAACCCGCTCCTCAAGGTGGTCGACATCGCGGCGGTCGCCGAGATCGCTCACGAGGCCGGGGCCTGGTGCGTCGTCGACAACACCTTCGCCACGCCGTATCTCCAACAGCCCCTCACGCTCGGGGCGGACGCGTCGATCCATTCGGCCACAAAGTACCTCGGAGGGCATTCGGACGTGGTCGGCGGCGCGATCGCCACCACCACGGCGGAGATGCACGACAAGCTGGCCTTTCTTCAGAACGCGGCTGGCGCCGTGCCCGGGCCGCTCGACTGCTTTCTGGTGCTTCGGGGAATCAAGACGCTCGCGGTCCGAATGCAGGCCCATTGCCGAAACGCCGGCTTGATCGCCGAATTCCTCTCCGAGCACTCGAAAGTGACGGCCGTCTACTACCCCGGCTTGCCGTCGCATCCCGACCACGACATCGCGGCGCGGCAGATGAAAGGGTTCGGCGGGATGGTGTCGTTCGAGACCGAAACCGAAGAAGAAGCGCTCGATGTGTGCAAGCGAACCCGGCTGTTCTTCCTGGGCGAATCGCTCGGCGGGGTGGAATCACTCATCGAGCATCCCGCGCGGATGACGCATGCCAGCGTGGCGGGTTCGGCGCTCGAGGTGCCGGGGACCCTGGTTCGCCTGTCTGTTGGAATCGAACACCCCGACGATCTTCTGGAGGACCTCAAACAAGCCCTCTCCTGAACAGCGGCCCCACGCCAGTGAAGGCAAATCATCTCCTCGACGCATGACGAAATGGAAAGTTGATTCCATTGAGCAACACCAAATCCCCTTACAACGATTGGGAGCCGACGATCCCGAGGGGTATCAGGATCACCATCGGGGTCCTTTTTACCCTCACGCAAGTAACCCTGCTTTTGACCGCAAGGTCGGGATGGCCGAAGGTTCTAGCGATCATGGGGACGCTGATCGGCGTGGTCATGGCTGCCTACGCGTGGCTCGACAGGAAGTAAGAAGTAACCATTTATTGACCTTGGGCCACGACCACCACTGAGTCCTCGGGGCCGAGTGTCACCCGAGATGACTTCCGCGGATTGAGCGCCACGCCCCCGAGGCGCCCGTTGCTCGACGCCAGTCGATAGCCGAGGGCGACCTCGCCGCGGTCGCGCGCTGCGGCGACGATCTCGCCGAACGCGACTTCCGACGGAGGTGCGTAGAGCGCCGCGGGCTTGAGGTAGAGCTCCGAGCCCTCCTCATCCAGCAGGTCCTCGAACACCTTGCCGACGTGGATGTTTTCGGACAGCTGCGCCATGAGCAGGCTTGTGAAGCGCTCGCTGACGATGAATTCCTCCATGCTCGACGGCGGAACCAGCGACACGTCGCGCTCATCGAGAAGCTCCAGCACCACGTTGACCCGATGGCCGGTTCCCTCCATCCACTGACGGACCTGGAGAAGGTTCAGAAGGGCTCGGGTGTCGACCGTGGCCTCGGTCCCCTGGCGCCGGTCGCACAGCATCACCAGGTGGTCCACGGGACGGCCGCCCATGAGCTCGGCCTGCAGAACCTCATCCTCGGGCGACGGCCGCAACTCCAAGCTGACGTTCCGAAGCCCATCCAAGACGTGCTGATGTTGGGCGATTGGGTTTCCGTCTGCGAGAACCACCACTTCTGAACCCGGGGCCACGTAGTGGTCGAGCTCTCGAATCATCGTGGGCGCCAGCTCGTTCCAACCCAGCATCAAGAGTCGCTCTGGGTTCCGGGGCCGCGCTCCATTGCCGTTCCCAAGCGCTGGCGCGCGGTATTCGACCTTGCCGGTGCACCGCACCTTGTCGTCGTCCTCGGCGACGGCGACGACTTGATCACCCTCGGAGATCACCGTGTCCATCGGCGGGTTCACAACCACGCGGCCGTCGGCGAACCGCAGCCCCAGCAGCGACGAGTCCTCGTAACACATGAGCGCCTCGCCGAACGTCATTCCGACGATGAGCGGCTCATTTTGAAAATAGATCTCGTCTCCGTCGAAGTCCAGAAGCTCCTGATACGCCGCGCTCAGGCCGGGTTGCCGACAGACCTGAGCGGTCATCCTGGCCATCAGATCGTGGGACTCGACCACCTCGACCAGGCGTCCCGAAACGACCTGCCGGAGGCTATCGGCGGTCGCGTCGTCGGCGACCTCCGCGACGCACGGCAGGTCAGGACGCAATCGGTCGGAGCTCAGAAGAGCCAGGACCGTCTTCACCACGAACGGATCACCGTCATCGTCCTCGGGCCGGACGACGATGATCGACTTCGCCGACTCGGGATTGACGATGTTCAGATCCACCAGCTCGTACGGCGTACCGGTCCGAAGGATCAGCCGCGTCGACCCGCGGTTGGGCACCCGGCTCTTGAGCTGTTGCTCCATCTCGGCCTTGTCCAGCGGCGCCAGGAGAACGATCGAGGCGTTTCGCTGGTTGCCGTTCGCCACGACCAGCTCCTCGATGATGGTGAACACCTTCGGCGACCACCCGAGGATGAGCGTATGGCCGGTCTCCGCAACGACGGTCTTTCCGCGACCGAGCTCCATCGCTCGCCGGCTGATCCCTTCGGCCATCAGCGCGATCAGCGAAGAAACGATCAGGACGCCGCCGAGCGTCACGAACAGCGAGATGAGGCGGAACGCCCAGCCGACGTCGCCGCCCATCGTGCCGGGGTCCAGCGTCCGGAGCAGCGCCAACCACAGCGCTTCGACGAAGCTCACCCGCTGGCCGTCGACCCGGATCCCGATGATGGCCTCGATCACCGACGCAACGATGATCAGGCTGATGGTCGCGATGGCCAGCCACACCACCAACGAGCGCGTGCCGGACGCGAGCAGGTTGTCGAAGCGATAGCGGATCCTCGCGCGGAGCGAGGGTTTCGGCGTCATCAGGCTTTCGGACGCTTCATGTACGCGACGAGCGAAGTCCCGCCCGCCGGCGTGTCCTGCGAAATCACGCCGACCAGCTCCCAGCCATCCTCACCGAAGTTGTTGAGGATCTCGCCAGGATTGTGCGGCAGGAGCGGCGCCACGAAGTACTCCCACTTCTGCATCCCTACACCCCCAGTCGTTGATGCTCGATCTTCATGCAGGCGTCCATCACCACGTCCAGCCCGCCATCCTCGGCGATCCGCCGAGCGTCTTCGTTGACGATGCCGCTCTGAAGCCACAGGAGCCGCGCGCCGCACTTCACGGCTTCCTCCGCCACCGGAGGCGTGTGCTCGGCCCGCCGAAACACGTCGACGATGTCGACCGCGTCCGGGACATCCAGCAGCGACGCGTAGGCCGGCTCACCGAGAACCTCGGTCTCGTTCGGGTTGACCGGAACGATTCGGTATCCGTGCCGTTGCAAATACGCCGCAACGCTGTGTGACGCCCGATACGAGTCGGACGACAGCCCGACGACCGCGATCGTCTTGGCTTCGCGCAGCGTCGATCGCAGCTTCTCGTCATCCGGCATGAACCGGCGAAGCGGAAACTCCAGTCCGTCCATCACCCTAGTTTTCGGCCGATCGGAGCACGTCCACGAGAGACTCAAGGATTCTCGCGGTGGCCCCCCAGATCACGTGCCCGTCCATCTCGAAGACGAACGTCTGAAACCGGGCCCCGTTGTGCTCGAACTCGCGCTCGGCCCCGGCCGCGATGAGATCTGCGAGGGAGAACTCCAGAACGTCGGCGATCTCCGCGGCGTTCGGCGTGAAGGCGGGGTCCCGGTGCAATAGGCCGACGAACGGAACGATCAGGATTCCCGTGACTCGCGTGTGCACAGCCGGCAACGCTCCCAGCAGCTCAACATCCGAGGGTCGCAGCCCGAGCTCCTCCTGGGCCTCGCGAAGCGCTGTGGCCGCGACCGGTTCGCCAGGGTCCGACAGGCCGCCGGGAAATGAGATCTCGCCGGCGTGGCGAGACAGCGTGTCGGTTCGCTTGGTGAAGACCACCCGCGGACCCGGCTCCGCGAGAAGGATCGGGACCAGGACCGCGGCCAGCTCGGCGTCGACCCGCGGCTGGTATTCCGGCCGCGTAACCAGACGGGTCCGGAGGCTGTCCTGAAGCGTGTCGAGCGAGGTCATCCGGTTGGCCATAGTACTGAGCGGTATCATCGGGGCATGGAAACCGCCACCGAACCGCAGGTCATCGCCGTCACCGAGAAAGCGGCGAAGAAGGCCATCTCGCTCGCCGAGCGTGAAGGGTACCCGGAACCGTTTCTCCGGCTCCGCGTGCTTGCCGGCGGGTGCTCGGGATTCTCCTACAAGCTTTCGTTCGAGAACGGCCCCGCTGCGGACGACACGATCATCGACGCGTATGGGTTGAGAGTTCTGGTGGATCCAAAGAGCGGGCCGATCGTCGCCGGGTCCACGCTCGAGTTCAACGACGCGCTCCTCGGCGGAGGCTTCAAGGTGAACAATCCGCAGGCCGTGCACGAGTGCGCCTGCGGCGAATCGTTCTCGATCTAGCCCTTCCCGCCTCGGACCGGACGAACCGAACCCAACCCCTTCACGTCCAACAACCGAAGTTCCATATCGCCCCACGGCGATCGAACCGTGGCTTCGGCCGCCAGTGAGCTCCACAGGCGCTCCGGCACCTTGGGGTCGGGCCATCGTTCGAACAGTGACCGCCACGCCGACCCTCCCAGGAAATCGGATTTGGTGCTGACCGGCGTCTCGGGGTCGGGGTCCAGCAGCTCGTAGCCGGCGCGCTCGCCCGCGTAGCCACCGAGCCAGCGCCAGAACCTGGTGGGTGCGGCGAGCAACACCGCCCCCTGCTCCACGACGTTGGTTCCTCTCGCGATGGCCATCCGGACCAGGTCGCGCATGGCGGCGTCGGCGAAGGCGAGGTGATCCTCGCCTCGTGGATGCCACTGAAGCTCCACCGCCAGCTGGGGCGCTTTCGATTTCGCCGAGACGACCACGTCGGTGGGGACCTCGAACGTCCCCTGACCAAGCGGCGTCTCCACCGAAACCAGCTCGGCCTGTCCAAACTGAAGCGCGCGACGGAGAAAGGCCCGGAGATCCGACCTGAAGCCGAACTTCATCGCGGACGTGGATCGGGCCGCGAGCCCGAGCTGATTGACGAGCGCCTGGAGGTCGCCGGCAGCCGCGAGCAACGCGGCCTGCACCGCTTCAGGGTCGAGCACCCCGCCAACCTATACTGGTCGAGCGATGCCGTCTTCCGCCGACAAGACGCAGTGGCGGAACCTCTACAACGAAGTGGTCGCCACCGGCCTGTGCACCGGATGCTCCGCGTGCGTCGTCGTGTGCCCCTTTCACGTCCTCGGTTACGAGAACGACAAGCCGGTTCAGCTGATGGACGAGGGCCCCGACCGCTGTTCCCACGGCGACCGAGGCTGCGACATCTGCACCAGGGCGTGCCCGCGGTTTCGGGAATGGGAACCGGAGATCGACCGCCTGCTCTTCGGAAGAACCCGTCTTCCAGAGGAGATCATCGGAGCGCACCGCGACGTGGTGCTCGCTCGAGCCACCGATCCACGGGTGCTGGCCCAGGGGCAAGACGGAGGCGTGGTTTCGGCGCTCCTGCTGTGGGGCCTGGAGACGGGGCAGATCGACGGAGCATTGACCTCCAAGCTGTCCGACGAGCGTCCTTGGGACGCCGAGCCCACCGTGGTCACAGACCAGGAAGGCGTGCTGGCGACGGCCGGCTCGCGCTACACGTACTCCTCGAACCCGTTGGCCTTGGTGAAGGCGGCCGAGATGGGGTTGTCGAAGGTGGCCCTCGTCGGGATGTCGTGTCAGGCCAGCGTCACCGGCGCGCTCGAGGCGCGGCGCATCAACAAATGGCGCAAGCGAATCGCCTGGACGCTCGGTCTGCTCTGCTCGAAGACGTTCACCTACGAAGGCCTGAACGTCGAGATCGCCCAAAAGGAGCTCGGGCTCGACCTGAACGACGTCGTTCGGGTCAACGTGAAGGGCAAGCTGCTCTTCTACACGAGCGACGGCCAGGAGCACACGTATTCGTTGAAGAAGTCGCACTCGCACACGCGCCCCGGATGCATGAAGTGCCCAGACTTCGCCGCCGAACACGCCGACATCTCGTTCGGCGGACTGGGTCAGAGCGACGGTTGGACGCTGACGGTCATTCGGACGGAGCGCGGCGATCAGATCTGGCAGGACGCCGTCGCGGCCGGGATCATCGAATGGCGCCCCGGAAGAGAGGACCCGGGCGCGCTGGCGCTCATGGACAAGCTCGCCGCGAAGCAACGGGAACGCTGGCCCTCGGGCGAGCTGCCCTCAGAATGGTCGCTTCCGGGTCTCCTTCCGAGCGGCGATGGGAACGGGAACGGAGAGACCGCCGCCGTTCAGCCTGTCGTGCCGCCGGGCGGGGTGAATCCCGCCGCTCCTTAGGCCGGAGTTCGTTCCAGAGGGCGCGACGACCGGCGCCGCTCCCACTCCGCAACGGCCGCGAAGACCAGACCTCCGATGATCCCCGCGAGCCCCCAGGCCGTTCCTTCCGCTCCCGCGTAACGCGGATAGACCACCGAGGCCAGCCCGAAAAGCGCAACCGCTCCCGCGGCCGACCATGCGCTGATGACCCACCCTCGAAACCTGAACGCCGACAGGAAGCCGACGAGGACGATCCCAATCGCCATGGCCGCCATCATCGACCAGTGCCCTCCCTTGACGTGCAGGTCGAACGTGGGACCGTTGCGCTGGTAGCCAGAAACGGTGATCGCGTACCAGATGAGAGGAACCGCCCCCAAGACGGTCAGAGCGAGGAGAGGAACGCTGAACCCTTCACGCTTAGGGTGAAGGATCTCGGAGCGATACGGATGGAGCACCAGAAGAATCACGTAGCCGAGGAAGATGAACAAGCCCAGTTGCCAGAAAGCGTTCAGCGAGAGCAGCCCGGCGATGGCCGACGCAATCGCGACATGAAGGATCTGATAGAACGGCGAAACTCTCGCTTCTGGCCGCCGTACCTGAACGGCCAAACCGACGGCGAGGATGACCCCGTATAGGGCACCGAACCCCATGTCGTGGACGCGGTGGATGCCGCCGTCAGTGGTGTCAAACCAGGCAATAACGACTGCCACACCGAACAGACCGCCCCACGACGCCACGACGAAGACTGCAGCAAGAATGTTGAAGGCGATTCGGCGCCCTTTTACCGGGTCAGCCGCGGAGTCTCTGATGGCGGTTCTTCCTAGCCGGCCTGGAAGTTCGCGACCAGCGGGTGGTCCTTGTCGACCGGGCCGACCTGGGCGGCGCCTCCGGGTGAGCCGATCCCGCTGATCTGGTCGTTGAAGAACTCCGCGTTGGCCTGGTGGTAGACCTTCCACTCCGCCGGGACGTCGTCCTCGTAGAAGATCGCGGTCACCGGGCAGACCGGCTCACAGGCGCCGCAGTCGACGCACTCGTCCGGATGGATATAGAGCATGCGGCCACCCTCGTAGATGCAGTCGACGGGGCACTCATCCACGCACGCTCGGTCCTTCACGTCGATACAGGGCTCACAGATGTCGTACGTCATCGATTTCCCCCTTATCTACGGTGCTGGCCGTACAAATGGAGTGTACCCGCGAGCGTGCCTGTGGCAACCCGGCCCCTTCCTGCCACGACCTCAGGCGGGCGGCTCCACTGGCAATGGCGGTTCGCCCATCCCTGCTCCAGCAGGCCTGACCTGTGCCGGCTCCTCGACGGCGAGCCTGCCACCGGGCATGTAGTCCTCGGCGTGCCCGAGCGGCGAGAAGATCCAGAAACGCAGCGCCGCCAAGGCCACGAGGACGCCGATGCCCGCGAACACCAGAGCGACGTTGTGGGTCCACCGGATGAGGAAGCCGCCGAGGATCGAACCCACAGGGATCGCCGACCAGGCCAGCACGCTTGCGATGCTCATGATCCGCCCCAGCATGTGGTTGGGAACGATCTGCTGGCGCAGGCTTCCCGTGTTGATGTTGAAGAGCGAACCGATCCCTTCAGCAAAGAGCCAGGCGCCCAGCGCCAACCAGTACACGCGCGTGGCCGCCATCGCCGTGGTCATGACCCCGTAGCCCAGTAGCGCGCCGAGGGCGACCGTGCTGAATGCGTACCGCTTTCGAAGCGCCCCGGCCGACCATGAGAAGGCGACCGCGCCGAGGCTTCCCGCTGCGAACAGCAGCCCAACCTGACTGTCGGTGGCGTCGAGGCGCACCTTCGCGAACAGAACGAGCTGCGCGTAGACCGACGCGTAGACGAAGTTGATGAACGCCATCATCGCGGAGATGTTGCGGAGGACCGGATGGCGAAAGACGTACCGAAGCCCTTCCATCACGTCCTGCCGGATGGTCCCGGTCGAGACGGGGGCGTCTTCGGCGTTGAAGCTTCGTGCGATAGACGACAGCGCCATGGCGGAGAGGATGAATGTCCCCGCGTCCACCAGGAACAGGCCGGTGATCGGCACGAAGGTGATGAGAACTCCGGCGAGCAGAGGCCCGAGTACCCGAGTCGCGTTGTAGCTCGCCTGAATTCGGCCGTTCGCGGTCACCAGTTGCTCGCCGCTCACCAGACTGGGGATGGCGGCGAACTCTCCGGCCTCGAAGAAGATCGTGAGGGTGGAGCTGACAAACCCGACGCCGTAGATCCACCACACGGTCAGGACGTTCAAAAAGGCGAGGAATGGGATCAGCCCGAGCACCAGAGCCCGGGCGAGGTCCACCGCGATCATCATTCGCTTGCGGTTGAGGCGGTCGACCCATGCTCCGATCAACAGGCCGAACAGGAGATACGGCGCCATATCGAAGGCCGTGGCCAACGCGAGGTTGATCGCGGATCCCGTGAGCTTGAAGACCAGAAGCGGCAGCGCGAACAGCGTGAAGGAGCTTCCGAGCTGCGAGATGCTCTGGCCGCCCCAGAACAGCCAGAAGTCGCGGGTGATGCGGCGGTCCGTGTCTCGGGCGCTGTCGGAGGTCATCGTTCGACCGCGGGTTCGGGCGCGGCGGTCATCGCCGTTCCGAGAATCGAGGAGAAGGGTTCTCGCGCCGGGACCGGATAGCAAAGGACGAGATCGGCCCCCGCCCGGTGGTAGGCATCGAACCGTTCCAGGGCCTCTCGTCGGCCGCCGAGGACGGTAAGTCCCCGAACGAGCCGATCGGGCACGGCCTCCGGCTTCCCCGCGTCGATCGCCGCGGCCGCAGCCTCCGACTCA
>DASVPT010000297.1:0-3481 GCA_036389535.1 Actinomycetota bacterium | reverse complement strand
CAGGAGAACAACGTCCAGATCGAATCCTGGGGGCCGTTCGCCGAGGGCAGGAACGACATCTTCCGGAACGAGCTGCTCTCCGTCGCCGGGAAGCACGGGAAGACCGTCGCCCAGGTCATCCTGCGCTGGCTGACGCAGAGGGGCGTTGTCGCCATCCCGAAGTCTGTCTGGAAGGAGAGGATCGTCGAGAATTTCCAAATCTTCGACTTCGAGTTGAGCGCCGAGGACATGGCCGCCATCGCTTCACTGGACACGAAGCAGAGCGCCTTCTTCGACCACCGCGACCCCGAGATCGTGAAAATGATAGGCACTGCGAAACGTAATACCTGAGACCCGGCAGCATCTGCCGCCGAAGCGAGGTCGGACTATAAGGAGTACGGCGATGGCACCCAACGAGCGGGCACGCAAGAACCACGACGAGCTATTTCCGGGCCACGTCTCAACGCTGGCGGTGACCGACCCCGAGCTGATTGAGACCTTCGACAACTTCGCCTTCGACGAGGTGCTCCGCGAAAGCAGTTTGGACATGCGTACGCGGCTGATGATCCAGCTCGCGGCGCTCATCGCCTCGCAGGCGCTCGGCGAGTACCGCGTCATGCTCGGCGCGGCCCTCAACGTCGGGGTGACGCCGGTAGAGGCCAGGGAAGTTGTCTACCAGGCGGTGCCGTACGTCGGGATGGCTAAAGTCTTCGACTTCATCCACGCCACGAACGAGGTGCTCGCCGGGCGGGGCGTAGCATTGCCCCTGCCGGGCCAGTCCACGACCACGCCGGAGACGCGCGCAGAGAAGGGGCTGGCTGTCCAGAAGCAGATCGTCGGGGGAGATACGGTCGAGAAGCTCTACGCCTCCGCGCCCGCCGACCAGCAGCACATCCAGCGTCTTCTGTCGGCCAACTGCTTCGGCGACCACCTGACCCGCGCCGGCATCGACATCCCGACGCGCGAGCTGCTCACCTTCAGCCTGCTCGTCGCGCTCGGCGGGTGCGACCCGCAGGTCAGGGGGCACGTCGCGGCCAACCTCCACGTCGGCAACGGCCGGGAGCGCCTCATCGACGTTGTCACGCAGCTCCTGCCATTCATCGGATACCCGAGGGCGCTCAACGGGCTGAGGGCAATTGACGAGGCGGCGCCTGCTTCCGAGGCAAATCACGGATAAAAGGGATAGCTATGAGAGACGTAATCGTTGTCATCGGGCCGGGCCAGATCGGTCAGGCCATCGCGCGGCGGGTCGGCGTGGGGAAGCACGTCCTGCTGGCAGACCTGCGCCGTGAGAACGCCGACGCGGCCGCGGAGGTCATGGAGAACGCCGGGTATGAGGTGAGCGTCGCAACAATCAATGTATCCTCGCGCGAGGATGTGCATGCGCTCGTCGAGCGGGCCACGGGTCTCGGCGAAGTTACCGGACTTATCCACGCCGCAGGGGTCTCCCCGTCTCAGGCGACGCCTGAGACGATCTTCAAAGTCGATCTGTACGGCACGGCGCTCGTTCTCGAAGAGTTCGGGGGCGTCATCGCGCGCGGCGGCTCGGGCGTCGTCATCGCGTCGCAGTCCGGACACCGCCTCCCGCCGCTCACCGTCGAGCAGAATAAGGCGCTGGCGACGACGCCCGTTGAGGAGTTGCTCAGTCTCCCGTTCCTCCAGCCCGAACAGGTGAAGGATTCGCTTCACGCCTACCAGCTCTCGAAGCGCGGGAACTCGCTGCGCGTGATGGCCGAGGCGGTGCGCTGGGGCAAGCGCGGTGCGCGGGTCAACACCATCAGCCCCGGCATCGTCATGACCCCACTCGCCAAGGACGAACTCACGGGGCCGCGCGGGGCCGGATACCGGCGCATGATCGAGGGGTCTGCGGCCGGGCGCGCCGGCACGCCGGACGAGGTGGGAGCCGTCGCCGCGCTGCTGATGGGCGCGGACGGCGGGTTCATCACCGGCAGCGACATCCTCATGGACGGCGGGGTGACCGCTGCCTACTGGTTCGGCGAACTCGCCGAAGTGCGCGGCCAGAACTGACGAAATGAACTGGAGGTAACTTCAACATGAGAGCAACTGTCATGTACGGGGCCGGCGACGTTCGCGTCGAGAACGTCCCCGACGCTCGCTTAGTCGAGCCGACCGACGCACTCGTCACCGTCACGCGCGCCTGCATCTGCGGCAGCGACCTCTGGCCGTACAAGAAGATGGAGCCGAGCGAGGCCGGGCGGCGCATGGGCCACGAGTTCATCGGGCTCGTCGAATCGGTCGGCTCGGACGTGCGCACGGTCGGGAAGGGTGACCTCGTCGTGGCCCCTTTCGCCTGGTCGGACGGCACCTGTGTCTTCTGCCGTGAGGGGTTGCAGACCTCTTGCCTGCACGGCGGCTGGTGGGGCGGCGAACTCGACGGCGTGCCCGACGGTTACCGGGCGATGGACCAGCGCGAGTCGATCAAGGTCATGATCGAGTTCTGAAGGGAAGCGAAGCGACGGCGGTGATTAACAACCGGGCGCTGGGGTGGTGTCGACCGCCGTCAGGGAAGAGACTATGAAGAACGTAATCATTCTCGGCGCGGGCGGCCAGATCGCGAGACGTGTTACCGATATTTTAGTTCAGAGGGATGACATCAAGCTGACCCTATTCCTGCGTGACAAGAGCAGGTTACGAAATCGGGACGTTTCCAAAGCCCAGATCGTCGAAGGCGACGTTCTAAACTTCGACCGGCTCAAAGATGTCATCGCAGGACAGGACGTTGTGTACGCGAACCTGGCGGGTGACCTGGAGGCGATGGCGAAGAACATCGTCAGGGCGATGGAAGAGACGGGAGTTAAGAAGCTCATCTTCATCAGCTCGATAGGCATCTACGACACACCTCTCAGGCCCGTCCTGAAGCCTTACCGGAAGGCGGCCGACGTGATAGAGGCGTCCGACCTCGACTACACCATCCTGCGGCCGACCTGGTTCACCGGTGCGGACGAGGTGGACTACGAGACGACCAGAAAGGGCGAGCCGGAAAGGGGCTCGGTGATCTCGCAGAAGAGCCTGGCGACGTTGATAGCGAAGATCGTCGAATCGCCCGAGGAATACTCCCGCGAAAACCTGGGCGTGAACAAACCCAACTCTTAATAGACCGAGGTCGGCAGATGGAAGTCAAAAAGAATGGCACGCAGCCTTCCCAGAAGGGGCCGGAGGAATACTTCACCGGCTCGGTGCGCATCGACACGCCGTTCCAGGGGAGCGCCCCGGCGCGGGCCGGCGGCGCCGTCGTCACGTTCGAGCCCGGCGCGCGGAGGCTTGGCATTGGCACCCGCTCGGGCAGACGCTCATCGTCACCTCGGGCTGCGGCTGGGTGCAGAGCGAGGGCGGGCCGAAGGTGGAGATACGGCCGGGCGATGTGGTCTGGTGCCCGCCCAACGAGAGGCACTGGCACGGGGCCACACCGACCACCGCTATGACGCATATCGCCATCGCCGAAGCGCTCGACGGTAAGGTCGTCGAGTGGATGGAGACGTTC
>DASVPT010000296.1:0-8308 GCA_036389535.1 Actinomycetota bacterium | reverse complement strand
CGCCACGTCGTCGTGCTCAGGCGTGGCGGTTCTGACGACCCCGTCGAAGCAACCGATCTTTACACGAACCACATCATCGCCGACCCGAACCCTCACCGTTCGGCGTTCCAGCTCGGCGCGGCGAACCGAGGAAATGCGGAGCCCGAACGTCGTGGTGTGCTCGAAGAATCCGGCGACGATTGTGGATTCGCGGTCGGGCTGACAGAGCGCGGACAGCAGCACACCGATCCGGCCCTTCTTCATCTGGATCGGCATCGTCCAGACGTCCACCGCCCCAGAGGTGAGAAGCGCTTCTGCTGCGTCGGCCACCAGCTCGGGCGTCATGTCGTCGATGTTCGCCTCGATCACGCGAAGGTCGCGCACGACGATGCCGTCAGGCGATGGTGCGTCGACGTTCTCCCCGAGGACGACCCGCACGACGTTCGGATACTCCTCCGGGTTCCGTGTACCGGCGCCGTAGCCGACCGCCGTCACCACGGTGTCCGGGACCGCGTCCGTGGGCCGTCCCAACGCCGAAAGGATCGCCGCGCCGGTCGGGGTCACGGTCTCGCCGCTCCCTCCGTCTCGAATGCGGAAACCATGAAGCATCTCGAGTGCGGCGGGACCGGCGACGCCGGTCAGGACATGTGCGGAGCTCGATTCGGGCGCGACCGGGCCGAGCGGAACGCTCGACACGAGCATTTCGTCGACGCCGAGTGCGTCCAGGGCCGCCGAGACCCCGACCACATCGAGCAGCGTGTCGTCATCGCCCAGCTCATGGAGAACCAACGCGTCAAGGGGAGCACCGTGCACGCGGGACTCGGCGCGACCGAGGCGATCCAACACGGCACGAGCCCGGCGCCGAACGGGGTCGCGCAGGGGCGCCCGATCAAGCGCAGCGATGAGGTCGAGAAACCGCCCCGGCTGATGGGCACCCCGCGCTTCACTCCGCGAACGCTCGCTTTCGATCGCGTCCCCCATAGCGCGATCAGATTCTTCGGAAACGATTCGCAGCTTGCTCGACCGGAGCCCTCCCCGATGCACTTCCTCGATCTCGAGAACGAACCGTCCCGGGACGACGGCGTCGATGGCCTCGCGAATCTCCTCGAGCGGAGCTCCGGCATCGAGAAGCGCGGCCAGAAGCATGTCGCCGGCCGCCCCTCCGATCACATCGACGTAGAGAAGCGCCATCAGCTCGCTTCGTGGGAACGCTTCGCGATGAGGGCGGCGGTGTAGCCCGCCCCCACGCCGTCGTCGATGTCGACGCAGACGACGCCGGGAGTGCAGGAGCTCAGCATGGTGAGCAGGGCGGCCAGCCCGCCGAAGCTGGCGCCGTAGCCGACGCTCGTGGGACAGGCGATGACGGGGCCAGGGGCAAGGCCGCCCACGACACTCGCCAACGCGCCTTCCATGCCCGCCATGACCACCACGACATCCGCTTCGGAAATCCTGTGCTGGAGCGCAGCAACTCGGTGCAAGCCCGCCACGCCGACGTCCGCGACGAGCTCCACGCCCGCTCCGAGCAGCGAGGCGGTGAGCTCCGCTTCCTCGGCAACCGGCAGATCCGCGGTCCCCGCCGTGAGAATGAGCACACAGCCCCGAGGTGCCGGGACGTTCCGGAGGACCGCGATCGCTCCCGAGCGAGCGGCTTCTCGAACGGGAAGTGCGAACTCGTGGGCGAGGCTTCGGACCCGGTCGATCTGTTCCGGAGCCGCTCTGGTGACGAGCACCGGGCCGTCGTTCCGTGCGAGGAGCTGCCTGACGATCGAATCGAGGTGCTCGACCGTCTTACCGCTCGCCAGCACGATCTCGCAGACCCCCTGGGGAAGCTCTCGGTGGTGATCCACCTTGGCGAACCCGAGGTCGGCGAACGGAAGCTCGCGTAACCGAACCAGCGCGTCGTCGGTGGAAGTCGCTCCGGAGGCGACCTCTTGAAGAAGGTCGTTCAACCGCTTTTCGAACGGCGGCCGGGGCATCGTGTCCGTCATCCCGACTGGCGCGGCGAGATGGCCGTGACTTCGTAGGAGAAGCTTCCGGCCGGCGCCTGGTACGTGATGCGGTCGCCGACCCTGCGCCCCAGAACCGCGGACCCGAGCGGGGAGTTCGGCGTGATGGTCCGAACCCCCGGTGCCCGCTCTTCCGCGGAGAAAGCCATCAGGTACGTCTCTTCTTCGTCGTCACCCTCATCGAGCAGCCGGAGCGTGACGAGGGTTCCCGGGGCGACCTCGTCGCCGCCCGCCGCCTCGAGGATCTCGGGATCCTTCAGCTGCTGCTCGAGATGCCTGATTCGGGCCTCCATCAGGCCCTGGTCATTCTTCGCGGTGTCGTATTCGGCGTTCTCCCGAAGGTCTCCGAGTTCGCGCGCCCTGAGGAGTCGTTCGGCGACGACCTTTCGACCCTCGGTCTTCAGGTGGTTGAGCTCGGCACTCAGGCGCTCGTAGGCATCCGGCGTCAGTCGCGCGGATGGTTCCTGGCTTGATTGGCGGACCGGTCTTTCCGGTGAGGACGAAGGATCTTTGGGCATGGCGGCGAATGTATCAACGCCTGGTGGAACCTCGCGCGTTCCCCTGGCCACCGCCCCCAGATGAGCGCCGTTGACGATGCGACAGAAAACGTCATATCGTCACATCGATGGCCACGACCGCTCCGGCTCCTCCCCGCGCCGATACCGCTTCACGGATCCTCGACGCCGCTTTCGAGTGCATCTCTGACGTCGGCCTCGGGCGAACCACGGTTGAGGACGTCGCCCGCGCCGCCGGCATCGCCCGGCAGACCGTCTACCGGTACTTCCCCTCCAAGGATCACCTCATCTCCGCGCTCGTTCTGCAGGAGCAGGAAAAGTTTCTCGACGGCATCCGCGCCGCTTTTGCCGCCGACCCCGACCTCGAGACATCCCTTTACGACGGCATGCTGTTTTGCCTTCGCTTCGCACGGGAGCATCCGCTGCTCGATCGTCTTCTGAGCACGGATCCTGAGACGCTCCTCCCCTATCTCACCGTGCGCGCCCTCCCCGCCATCCGCCATGCGCGCGAGGTCCTTCGACAGTTGCTGACCCAAAAGGCCTGGGTTCGGGCGGACATGGTGGAAGCCGCCGTCGATGCCGCGGTGAGGGTGGTTCAGTCCTATGCACTGACGCCGCCGGACCAACCGCCCGAAACGATCGCCCGAGGCCTCGCTCGCATCCTGACCGTCGCACTCACAGGCAAGGAGGTTCGTCGACCATGAGCACTCGGATCTACACGCTTCCGATCGATCAGACGAAGTGGGAAGTCCCTTCCGGTTCGACGACCATTTTCAATTGGGAGTACGACGAGGGACGCGATCGCCTGCTGTCGCTGTATGAAAAGGGCAAGGAAAAGCAGTGGAACAGCGCCACCAAGCTCGACTGGTCGATCGACGTGGATCCCGGGTCCGAGAACAACGGCCCCGACTACTACATTCCGATCTACGGGTCGGACCTCTGGGAGCGGATGGACGACGAGGAGCGCCGAACGCTCCGGACCCACGTCGCGGCCTGGATGAACTCGCAGTTCCTCCATGGAGAGCAGGGTGCGCTCATCTGCGCATCGAAGATCGTTCAGACCGTTCCTGACGTCGACTCGAAGTTCTACGCCGCGACGCAGGTGATGGATGAGGCACGCCACGTCGAAACGTATTCGCGCTATCTCCGGGAGAAAATCGAGCTGGCGTATCCCATCAACCAGCATCTGAAGGCGCTGTTGAACGACGTCATCTCCGACTCGCGGTGGGACATGACGTACCTCGGGATGCAGATCATGATCGAGGGGCTGGCCCTCGCGGCGTTCGCCATGATTCGCGACTTCTCGCAGGAGCCGCTGGCGAAGGCGCTCAACACCTACGTGATGCAAGACGAGGCGCGGCATGTGGCCTTCGGGCGGCTCGCCTTGCGCGATTACTACCCGCAGCTTTCCGAGTCCGAGCGCGCCGAGCGCGAGGAGTTCGTGGTCACGGCGTCGTACCTGATGCGTGACCGGTTCCTCGCCGCCGAGGTGTGGGAGCACCTCGGCTTCCCCGTCGACGAGTGCCTCGATTACGTTCGAAACTCGACGATGATGCAGGAGTTCCGACGGATGCTCTTCTCTCGCATCGTGCCGACGGTCAAGGATCTCGGGCTGTTCGGTCCGAAGGTCCAGGCAGCGTTCCAGGACATGGGCGTGATCGATTTCGTCAACATGAACCCGGACGATCTCTCCGCCGCCGACGAGGAGATCGCCCGAGATCTCGACCAGCGACGTGGGACGCTCTCCGAAGAAGAGGCCGCCACCGCAGCCATCGCGGGCATCGATCCGGCCCGCGCCCAGGAGGTCAAGGCCACCATCGAGAACGGCGCCTCGGAATAAAGCGTCAGAGGCTTCGCGACCCTGCGTCGTGCTAGCGTCTGAGCTCGTGGCGAATCGATCCCCGCTCGCGTCCCGGATGTCTCGTCTGGGAACCGAGTCCGCCTTCGAAGTTCTCGGTCGAGCGCGTGAGCTCGAGGGAACCGGCCGAAAAATCGTCCACCTGGAGATCGGGGAGCCGGACTTCGACACGCCGCCCCACATCGTCGAGGCGGCCGCCGAGGCTCTTCGAGAAGGGTTCACCCACTACGTCGCTGCGCCGGGGCTCCCCGAGCTTCGCGAGGCCGCCGGCGAGTTCTTCGGGCGCACGGGTCGCCCTCGTTACCCCGCCGATCGGGTGGTGATCACACCCGGTGCCAAGCCCATCATGTTCTACGCGATCATGGCGCTCTGCGAGGAAGGGGACGAGGTCCTCTATCCGGACCCCGGCTTTCCCATGTACGAGTCCATCACGGCGTTCGCCGGGGCAAAGCCCGTACCCGTTCCGCTTCGCGAAGAGAACGACTTCCGGATGGATCCCGACGAGGTCGAGGCGCTCATCACCGATCGCACCCGGCTGCTGGTCATCAACTCTCCACACAATCCATGCGGAAGCGCGTTGGTGCGCGAGGACGTCGAGGCTCTTGCCAAGATCGCCATCGAGCACAACCTGTACGTCCTCTCGGACGAGGTCTACTGGGCCATCCAGTACGAAGGCGAACACACCAGCATCGCGACCATCGACGGGATGGAGGATCGAACGATCCTGCTGGACGCCTGTTCCAAGACCTTCGCGATGACGGGCTGGCGGCTGGGCTTCTGCGGACTTCCCGCATCGCTGGTCGAACCGTTCACGCGGCTGGTCATCAACAGCGTTTCCTGCTCCGCCGGATTTACCCAGCGGGCCGCGCTGGCCGCTCTCACCGGCCCGTGGGAGCCGGTCGAGGCGATGGTGACGGAATTTCAGAAGCGCCGTGACGTGATGGTCGAGGGACTCAATCGAATCGCCGGCGTGAGCTGTGTGCAGCCAGCCGGTGCCTTCTACGTCTTTCCGAACATCAAGAGCATCGGCGTGTCGAGCCAACGAGCGGCGACCGGCCTGTTGGAAGAGGGCGGAGTGGCCTGCCTCTCGGGCCGTGCGTTCGGCGCGGGAGGAGAGGGCTACATCCGGTTTTCGTACGCGAACTCCGTCGAGGCTCTTCAGGCGGCGCTCGATGCCATCGAGGCGACGCTGCCGGATCTGAAGGAGTAACGGCACGGCCGACCGAGAGGTTCGCGAGTCCGACGGCGGCTGGCCGGTTCTGGTTACGAGACGGCTCCCCGCTCCGGCCATGGACAAACTCGCCGAGCGCTGCAACATCACGCTGCACGAGGGACCGGAGGCCATCCCGCGCGAGCAGCTCCTTCGAGACATCGCGGGGAAGGCCGGCGCCATCACACTCCTGACCGACCGCGTCGACGACGAGTTCCTGGACGCGGCGGGAGACCAACTGGTGATCGTGGCGAACTACGCGGTCGGGTTCGACAACGTCGACGTCCCGGCGTGCACCGCGCGCGGCGTGCTTGTCGGCAACACCCCGGACGTCCTCACGGAAACGACCGCCGACCTGGCATGGTCTTTGATGATGGCGGCCGCCCGCCGGATCGCGGAGGGCGATCGGTTCCTCCGCGGAAGGACGCCCTGGATTTGGGGTCCGGAGTTCATGATCGGGCAGGACGTCCACGACAAGGTCCTGGGGATCGTTGGGTTCGGCCGGATCGGCCATGCCATGGCGAGGCGAGCGAAGGGCTTCGGCATGCGCGTCCTCTATTACGACGTCTACCGGGCAACGCCGGAGCTGGAAGCCGAGTTGAATGTCGAGTTCCGCGATCTCGAGGCGCTGCTGGAGGAGGCCGACTTCGTCACCCTCCACACGGTGCTCTCGGAAGAGACGCGGCACCTCATCAACGCCGAGCGCCTCCAGAGGATGAAATCCACCGCGGTCATCGTGAATACGTCCCGCGGACCCGTCATTGACGAAGCCGCGCTGGCCGATGCGCTTCGCGAGGGAGAGATCTTCGCGGCCGGGCTGGACGTGTTCGAACGCGAACCCGAGGTGCATCCGGCCTTGCTCGAGCTCGAAAACGCCGTCATCATTCCCCACCTGGGAAGCGCGACGGTGGACACCCGCATCGCCATGGGGCTCGTGGCGGCGGAGAACCTGATCGCCGCTCTGGAGGGCAGACGCCCTCCCGCGCTGGTCAATCCGGACGCATGGGAAAGGCGGAGAACGCGAGCATGATCGACCAGGACGCCAGGTTCGACGAACTCCAACAAAAGCTCGTTCCCCTGTGGAACTCGATCCGAGCCCTCAATCAGGACGAGCAGACCATCGTCGTGGTCCCCAGCCTCACGCTCACGCTGGAGCACGAAGGCGGGTCCGCGGCACAGGCGATGGAGGAGCGGTTCCTCTTTCTGTTGCTCCTGTTGCGCCAGCCACGCGCTCGGCTCATCTACGTCACGTCGCAGATGATCCATCCGAGCATCATCGACTACTACCTGGACCTGCTGCCCGGCGTCCTGGCGAGCCACGCGCGGCAGCGGTTGTTTCCGATCGCGCCGCTCGATGGGTCGGCCCGGCCGCTCACGCAAAAGCTTCTGGATCGGCCGCGACTGCTGGAGCGGATCCGAAGCCTCATCCCTGATCCGAGCCGCGCTCACCTGGTCCCGTACAACACCACGGAGCTCGAGCGCGACCTCGCCGTTGGTCTCGGGATCCCCATGTACGGAGCGGACCCCAAGTACTTCTGGTTCGGAACGAAGAGCGGCTGCCGGACGCTGTTTGCCGAGGAGGGAGTGCCGCACGCGCTGGGAAAGGAAGGCCTTTCCACGGTAAGCGATCTGATCGAGGCGACGCGGTGGCTGAGGGGCCAACGTCCCACGGTGGAGAAGGTCCTGGTCAAGCTGAACGAAGGCGTCTCCGGCTACGGAAACGCGCTGATCGACCTGACGGGCCTCCCCGACCCGGGATCCTCAGATGAAACGGCGGCGATCGAGGAGCGACTCCCCCGGATGTCGTTCGAGGCCCCCGACCTGACGTTCGACGAGTACATCGCGGACCTCGAGTCGAACGGCGGAGTCCTGGAGGAGCGGCTGGATGGCAAGGAGGTACGAAGCCCCAGCGTCCAGCTTCGGGTGACGCCGCTCGGTGAGGTCGAGCTGCTGTCCACTCACGACCAGCTGCTCGGCGGCCCGAGCGGCCAGAGCTACCTCGGGTGCCGGTTCCCCGCGGACCAGGCCTACGCGCCGGAGATCACGAAAGAGGCGGCGAAGATCGGAGCTCGCCTGGCGAAGGAAGGGGTCATCGGAAGGTTCGCGCTGGACTTCCTGGTGGTCCGGAACCACGAGAGCGACCCGTGGACCCCATACGCGATCGAGCTCAACCTGAGGAAGGGCGGAACGACCCATCCCTTCCTCACGCTGCAGTTCCTGACCGACGGCCACTACGACCCGGAGACCGCCGAGTTCACCGCGCCGAGCGGTCGGCAGAAGTTCTTCGTGGCCAGCGACCACGTCGAGTCGCCGCAGTACCGCGGGCTGACGCCGGATGACCTCTTCGACGTCGCGGTGCGCCGCGGTCTCCACTTCGATCAGTCGCGACAGACCGGTGTGGTCTTCCACATGATGAGCTCACTTCCGGAGCACGGCAGGGTTGGCCTGACCGCGGTCGGCGACTCTCATCAGGACGCCGACGACCTCTATCACCAAACCGTGGCAACGCTCGACGAGGAGACGCAGTCCTAGACTGAGGCTGTGACCCAGCCACTCGTCCTCACCGTCGGTTATCACCTTCGAGCCGGAAAGGTTCGAGGCTGGCGATACGGCGCGTATGCCATGCCCGAGATGTACATCGACTGCCTCGACCGAGCCGGCGTGACTGGTGTCCTCCTGCCCCAGATCGAGGGCGTGGATCCCGAGGCGATCCTCCGGTCGTGTGCTGGGCTGCTTCTGG
>DASVPT010000295.1:0-14315 GCA_036389535.1 Actinomycetota bacterium | reverse complement strand
AATCGCCGTATTGCTTCGTCGCCGGATTCTCGATCAGGAGGGTTACGGCCGGCTCGTCAGCGACGGGCCGGTGTTCGACGCCGCTCGGGACGATGAACATCTGGCCTGGCCGCAGGACCACCGCCTCGCCCCCGGCGACCTCGATTCGGAAGCTTCCCGACCAGCACAAGAAAGTCTCATCCTCTGCGTGCCGATGCCATGGGAACTCACCGTCCAGCTTCGCCATCCGGACGGCCACGTCATTTGCCACCACGACATCGACCGGACGCCACGGCTCATCGATCCCCGCCGCTATCGCGTCCAGGTCGATCAATCCCTCGTTCTGCGAGCCGCTCACCGCTGCAGGAATCGCCCGAGGTCGGCGCACTTCGCGCGGATCCCCTCGGCGGCCTGTCGCAGCGCGGCCGACTCTTCATCGTTGAGGTCGAACTCCACGATCTCCTCAACCCCTCCTCGTCCGAGCCCGGCCGGCACTCCGACGTAGACGTCGCTGATCCCGTATTGCCCCGTGCACCACGCGCACACCGGCAGCACTTCCCGCGTGTCGCCCGCGATGGCGTTCACCATCTGGGCGATGGCGGCCGACGGCGCGTAGTACGCGCTTCCCTTCTTCAGCAGTCCGACGATCTCGGCGCCCGCGTCCCGCGTTCGTTGATACAGCCGGTCCAAAGTCCCCTCGTCGACCAGTTCGGTCAGCGGCTTTCCGTCTACGGTGGCGTGCCGGGGAAGCGGGATCATCGCCTCACCGTGCGACCCCAGCGTCATCGCCTCCACCTTCGTCGGTGACGCCCCAAGCTCCTCCGCGATGAACGCTCGAAGCCGAGCCGAATCGAGAACCCCCGCCATCCCCATCACGCGCTCCTTGGGGAAGCCGGAAACCTCCGAAGCCAGATACGTCATCTCGTCCAGCGGATTCGTCACCACGATCAGGATCGAATCGGGCGAGTGAGCGACGCACTTCTCCACGACCTCTCGAACGATCCCGGCGTTCTTCTCCAGCAGATCCATCCGGCTCATGCCGGGCTGGCGCGGCAGCCCCGCCGTGATCACCACGACGTCGGATCCGGCCGTATCGGCGTAGTCGTTGGTGCCGCGAATCACCGGCTCGAAGCCCTCGATCGGTGCCGACTGGCGCATGTCCAGCGACAACCCCTGCGGCAGCCCTTCGACGATGTCCACCAACACCACGTCGTCGGCCAGACCTTTTTGCACGACACGCATGGCCGTCGTCGCGCCCACGAACCCGCTTCCCACCACCGTTACTCGCATGTTTGCCCTCCAGCGCTTCGTCAGAGGGCGAAATGCTACGGGGTTACGCCGGAACCGGAAGGCCGGCCTGCTCCAGCATCAAGCTGAAGTCGTGCGGGACCGACGCCGCGTGCATGGCGTCCTCGGGCGTCACCAGGCCCTGCATCACCAACGAGAGCAGCGACTGATCGAACGTCTGCATCCCGTAGTACTCGCCCTCGGCGATGATGCCGTGGATCTCGGAGGTCTTCTTCGAGTCGATGACGCGGTCCGCGATTCGCCCGTTCATCACCATGATCTCGAGCGCCGGTACCCGCCCACCGCCGATCCGAGGAACCAATCGCTGCGAGATCACCCCTCGAAGCGATCCCGACAGCGTGATTCGCGCCTGGTGCTGCTGGTACGACGGGAAGAAGTCGACGATGCGGTTGATCGTCTCAACGGTGTCGATGGTGTGAAGCGTCGAAAGAACGAGGTGACCTGTTTCGCCGGCTGCCATGGCCGCGCCGACGGTCTCGAGGTCCCGCATCTCTCCTACCAAGATTACGTCGGGGTCCTGCCGCATAGCCGACCGCATGGCGTTCGCGTAGTTGTCCGTGTCGATGCCGAGCTCCCGCTGGTTGATCGTGGCCATCTGGTCGGCGTGGAGATACTCGATGGGGTCTTCCAGCGTGAGAATGTGGACCGGCTTGCTTGCGTTGATCCGGTCGATGATCGCCGCGAGCGTGGTGGTCTTTCCGGACCCAGTGGGACCGGTCACCAGGATGAGGCCGCGGGGAGCGTCGGCGAGCTGGCCAACGACCTCCGGTAGACCGAGATCCTCGAATGACGGCACCCCCACTTGAACCGACCGGATCACCAGGCTCATCGATCCGCGCTGGCGGAATGCGTTGACCCGAAAGCGGCCAAGCCCCGGAACGGAGTACGCGAAGTCGATCTCGTTCTGCTCCTGGAGCTTGTGCCTCCGATCCTCGGGCAGGATGCTCTCCGCGGCTGCCCACGTCTCCGCGCCGGTGAGGCGCTCGCCGTCCAGCCGGTGGAGAACGCCGTCGATTCGCATGATCGGTGGCGAACCGACCTTCAGGTGGAGATCCGAGCCGCTCCGTTGGGCGAGCGTCTCGAGCAGCGGATTCATGTCGAGCAAGAAGGCTCCTCTAGCGCACGGTGAAGTGAATCCCTATTTAGTTTTAGGTTCGGCAGGAGGGCCCGGGACTTAAGAGGCCTGGAGCTTCTCGATGACCCCATCGGCCACGCCGCTGGTTCCGACGGCCGAGGGGTCGTCGCGGGTCGGCTTCATGTCGTAGGTGACGGAGCGGCCTTCGGCGATCACGGCCGCCAAGGCGGCCTCCAGCCGGTCGGCGGCCTCCTCTTCGCCCAGGTGGCGAAGCATCAGAACGCCCGAGAACATCATGGCCATGGGGTTCACCTTGTTCATGCCGGTGTACTTGGGGGCGCTGCCGTGGGTCGCCTCGAAAACGGCGACCTTGTCGCCGATGTTGCCCCCGGGCGCCACGCCGAGCCCGCCGATCAGCCCCGCGCACAGATCGCTGACGATGTCGCCGTAGAGGTTCGGAAGGACCAGCACGTCGTATTCCTCCGGGCGCTGAACCAGCTGCATCGAGAGATTGTCGACGATGCGGTCCTCGAACTCGATGTCGGAGTACTCGCCCGCGACCTCTTTCGCCGTGGCCAGAAACAGCCCGTCGGAGAACTTCATGATGTTCGCCTTGTGAACCGCGGTGACCTTCTTTCGTCCGTACTTGCGCGCGTATTCGAACGCGAACTTCACGATCCGCCGGGTCCCGGTCACCGAGATCGGCTTGATCGAGATCCCGGAGTCCTCGCGGATGGGCCGGCCCGTGAGATCCGAGATGAAGTCGATCAGCTTGCGAGTCTCGGGCTGGCCCTGCTCGAACTCGATCCCGGCGTAGAGGTCTTCGTGGTTCTCACGGCAGATCACGATGTCGACGTCTTCGTAGCGGGATCGAACACCCGGGTACCACTTGCACGGGCGGAGACAGCAGAAGAGGTCGAGCTCTTTCCGAAGGGCCACGTTCACGCTTCGGAACCCGGTCCCCACCGGGGTGGTGATGGGCCCCTTGATGGCCACGCCGTTCTTTCGGATGGAGTCGAGAACCTGCTCGGGCAGCGGCGTCCCGTACTTGTCCATCACGTCGGCGCCAGCCTCCTGGTAATCCCAGTTGAACTCGACGCCGGTTGCCTCCAGGACCCGCCGGGTCGCTTCCGAGAGCTCCGGCCCGACGCCGTCGCCCGGAATGAACGTGACCGTGTACGCCATGGTGATTCGTCTCCTGTTTGGTGGGACCGCCATGCTAGCCGAAGGCCGCCCCTTGTTAGACTCACGTGCAGCCGTCAACGAGGAGTCGTCCGTGCCGGTCGAAAAGGGCCTCGAGGAAGTCGTCGCCGCGGAAACGCGCATCTCCGACATCGACGGCAAGCTCGGAAAGCTCTGGTACGTCGGATACTCCATCGACGACCTCGCCGAGCATTCGACCTTCGAAGAGGTCGTCTATCTCTTGCAACACGGGCGGCTGCCCACGCAAACGGAGCTCGACGAGCTCACCGAGCAGATGGTGAAGGATCGCGAGGCCGCCGACTTCGTCCGAGACCTGATGCCCACGCTGGCCTCGCAGACATCGCCGATGTCGATGCTTCGCACCACGGTGTCAGCGGCGTCGGCGTACGACCCGGACGGGTGGGATCAGTCCCCGGACGGCAACTACCGCAAGGCCATTCGCTTGATCGCCCTCATTCCGACGCTGATCGCCCACTATGAGCGGCACCGCCGCGGGCTGCCGCTGGTCGAACCGGACCCAAAGCTTCCCCACGCCGCCAACTTCCTCTACATGCTGTCCGGGGAGGAACCCGACCAGCAGGCCGCTCGGGCGTTCGACATCCAGTTCATCCTCTACGCCGACCACACGATGAACGCCTCGACGTTCACCGCGCGGGTGGTGGCCTCCACGCTTTCCGACATCCACTCGGCCGTGGTCGCTGCCATCTCGGCGCTGAAGGGGCCGCTGCACGGAGGGGCGAATGAGCTCGCCATGCGGATGCTCCAGGACATCGGCGAGCCGGACCGGGCGGAGAGCTACGTGAAGGATCTGTTCGAGCGCAAGGAAAAGATCATGGGGTTCGGCCATCGCGTCTACCGGACCGTGGACGACCCCCGCGCGACGATCCTCCGAGGCCTCTCGCGCGAGCTCGGGGAGGCGCGCGGGGATCTCCGGTGGTACCAGATCTCCGAAGCGGTCGAGAAGGTCGTCTTCCAAGACAAGGGGCTCCGGCCGAACGTCGACTTCTACGCCGGCAGCCTCCTTTACTACCTCGGGCTTCCCATCGACCTGTTCACGCCGATGTTCGCCGCCGCCCGGGCCGCCGGATGGACAGCCCACATTCGCGAGCAGTACGCGGACAACCGAATCATCCGCCCCGACTCCGACTACGTCGGGCCGCGGGACCAGAAGTACGTTCCGATCGAAGAACGAGAGCTCGAGGAGGCGGCGTCGTGAGGGTTTCGGAGATCATGACGAACGCCGCGGTCATCGACACCGCCGACGACACGCTGGCGGAGGCGGCGCAAAAGATGTGGAAGCAACAGACCGGTTCGCTTCTGGTCACCGACGGCGACGATCTGGTCGGCATCATCACCGAGCGAGACATCCTGAAAGCCGTGGCCACCGGCACCGCGCTCCAGGAAGCGCGGATCTCCGAGGTCATGACCAAGGACGTGATCACCGTCGGGCCAGGCACGTCGCTCCGGGAGGCCGCGAAGATCATGGCCGACCGGTGGATCCGCCACCTGCCGGTCGTCGACGGCGGGAAGCTGGTCGGCGTCATCTCCCAGCGAGATCTCTCAGGCGTTCTGGCCGGTGCCCTGAACGAACCCGAGGCGCTCCAGCAGCTGGTCGAAGCCAGCGAGCTGGTCCGCGAGAAGCGCCTCCGCCGCATCGAGCACGGCGTCTGGGACTAAAACAGGCGTCGGGCGACGCCTGGCTGAGTTCCTTCCTAGGCGACCGCCGGCCTCGGCAGCAGCCCCGAAGTTTCGATCACCCGCCGAACCGGCTCGAGGTGACCGAGGCCCATGACGTGGATGCCGGCGATGCCCTGCACCGCCTTCAGCCGAGCGATCACCTCGACGGTGAGCCGAACGCCTTCGGCCTCCCCGTCGGGGCCGGCATCCTCCAGATGCTGGATCAGTGAGTTCGGCACGCCGACCCCGTAGAGATGGTCTCGCATGTACTTGGCGCTCTTCGCGCTCCGGGCGACCGCCACGCCGACCAGAACGAACATCCGCTCGAAGATTCCCCGACTTCGCGCCTCCGCCGCCCAGGCCTCGAATCGCTCGACGTCGAAGACGATCTGCGTCTGAACGAAGTCCGCTCCCGCATCGGCCTTTTCCTCCAGACGCCCGAAGTCGTAGCCGTCCCGGAGCGGCACATCGGCGACGCCGATGAAATACCGGGGCGCCGGGTCGATCACGGCCCCGGAGAGCAGCTGTCCGCTTTCGCGCAGGCCCGCCGCCAGGCGCACCAACTCGGCGACGGTGAGATCGAAGACCTGCTTCGCGTCGGGATGATCTCCGGCTCGCGGCGGGTCGCCGGTCAGGCAAAGGACGTTTCGGGCCCCGAGCGCCCAAGCACCCAGCAGGTCGCTGGTCAGCCCGATTCGGTTCCGGTCGCGACACGTCAGCTGTAGAACGGGCTCCAAACCGGCCCCACTGACCAGAGACGCTCCGGCCTGCGATGACATGTGAGCGGACGACGTGGGGTTATCGGTGATGTTGATCGCATCCGCGTACCCGACGAGCCCGCGAGCCTGAGTCCGGACGTCGTCGGGATCTGCGCTTCGTGGAGGGACCACCTCCGAAGTCACGGCGAAGACTCCGTGGTGGAGAAGCCGCTCGAGGCGGCTATCGGAGCGGATCGTCATGCCGTGGCGCCGGAAGCCCGCTCCGCAGCGGAGACCGTGTTCACCAGCAGCATCGCCACGGTCATGGGCCCGACGCCACCGGGGACCGGGGTGATCGCGCCGGCGACCTTCGAGACATCCTCGAAGTCGACGTCGCCCACCAGCCGCCCATCAGCGCCCTTGTTGGTGCCCACGTCGATCACGGTGGCACCGGGCCGAACCATCTCAGCCGTGAGGGCTCGCGGCGTCCCCGCCGCCACGACGACGATGTCGGCGCGGGCCGTCTCCTTCGCCAGATCCTTCGTGCCGGTATGGCAAAGGGTCACGGTGGCGTTCAGCCCCCGTCCTTTCAGCGAAAGAAGAATCGAAAGCGGACGCCCGACCAGCGACGATCGACCGACCACCACGACATGCCGCCCTTCGAGGTCGATCCCCTCGCGGCGCAGGAGCTCTGCGACGCCGGCGGGAGTGGCGGGGATGTACCTCGGACGCCCAAGGGCCAGCAGCCCCTGGTTCTCGGGGTGGAGCCCGTCGACGTCCTTTTCGGGGTCAATGGCTTCCTGGAGCTCCAGGATGTCGATCGCTGACTCGGCGGGCAGCGGGCTCTGCACGATCACGCCGTGGATAGATGGGTCGGCGTTGAGGCCGGCGATGATCTCGAGCGCCTCTTCGCGGGACGCGGTCGCCGGCAGAAACTGATCGAAGGCCTTCATTCCCGCCTCCCCCGCGGCCCGGTACTTCATGCCGACGTACATCTTCGAGGCGGGATCCTCGCCCACGAGCACGTCCACGAACCCAGGAACCACTCCGCGGTCGCTCAGCGCTCTGACCCGCTCGGCGACCTCGGCGCGCACCGTCGCCGCTATGGCCTTTCCGTCGATGATCTTCGCCGTCACTCCTCCACCTTAGCGGCGACCCGCGGCGAGGCGATCGTGAGGTCAGTGGCGAAAGTGCCTTCGACCGGTGAAGACCATCGCGATGCCGTGCTCGTCCGCCGCGGCGATCACCTCGTCGTCCCGGACGGATCCGCCCGGTTGGATGATCGCGGCGATCCCGCCTTCGCCGGCCCGGTCGATGCCGTCGCGGAACGGGAAGAACGCATCAGAGGCCAGCGAGGCCCCGCGGGCACGCTCGCCGGCGTGCCGCGCCGCGATATCGACCGAGTAGAGGCGGTTCATCTGACCCGCTCCGACGCCCACGGTCGCGCCGCCCTTCGCCAGGACGATGGCGTTGGATTTCACCCGAGCAGCCACCTTCCACGCGAACAGAAGGTCTTCCCACTGCTCGCTGGTCGGCTGAGACTGCGTGGCCACCTTCATGTCGACCGTGGACTCATTCGCATCATCGCGGTCCTGAACCAGCGCCCCGCCCTCGATCAATCGAACGTCGAGCCGGTCGGTCGCGGGAGCGGGAGCCTGAAGGACTCGAAGGTTCTTCTTGCTGGAGAACACGTCCAACGCTGCCTGGCTGAATCCCGGCGCCACCACCACCTCGGTGAAGATCTCCGCCATCGCCCGAGCGGCGTCCTCGTCGACGTCGCCATTGAACGCCACGATCCCGCCGAACGCCGAAACGGTGTCCGACTCCAGCGCTTTCCCGTAGGCCTCCGCGAGCGTGCGCGCCACCGCCACTCCGCACGGGTTGTGGTGCTTGATGATGGCCGCGGCCGGCTCGTCGAACGCCCAGGCCACATTTCGAGCCGCGTCCGCGTCCAGCCAGTTGTTGAACGACATCTCCTTGCCCTGGAGAACCCGCGCACCGCCGAGAAAGGGCCCCGATCCTTCCCGCGCGTACAGCGCGGCGCGTTGATGCGGGTTCTCGCCGTATCGAAGGTCGGTGGGCTCTCGAACCAACCCCACGAGTATTCGGTCCGGAAGCTCCACCATCGACGCCGGATCTCGCTCCGCGAACCACGACGAGATGGCCGCGTCGTAGGCTCCGGTGTGCTCGAACGCCTCGCGGGCCAGGCGAAGCCTGGTGGCGGCAGTGACGCCGCCGCGGCGATCGAGCTCGTCCAGAATGACGCCATACGCGTCGGGGGTGGTAACGATCGCGACCGAGCCGTGGTTCTTGGCGGCTGCACGAATGAGGGCCGGCCCGCCGATGTCGATCTGCTCGATGATCTCCTCGTCGGAAGCCCCGCTTTGGACGGTCTCACGGAACGGGTAGAGGTTCACCACGACCAGATCGAACGGTTCGATTCCCTGTTCCTCGAGCTCTTGAAGATGTCCGGGGTTGCCCTTGTCCGCCAGGATGCCGCCGTGGATCCGAGGATGGAGCGTCTTGACCCGACCGCCCATCATCTCGGGAAAGCCGGTCACGTCGGAGACGGGCGTGACGGGAATTCCGGCTTGCTGCAACGCGGATGCTGTCGACCCGGAGGACACGAGAGCCACCCCGCGTTGGGCGAGGGCGCGACCCAGATCGTCGAGCCCTGTCTTGTTCGCGACCGACAAGAGCGCGCGGCGGACCGGGAGGACGTCGGTCATGCCCTACGGGGCCTCTGCGGAGGCGTCGAGAAAGTGAACGAACCGCCCTTCGACCTTGATTCGACCCTCGACCAGCAACCGGGCGGCGCGCGGATAGATGTGGTGCTCCACCGCCTGGATTCGCGCGTGCAGCGTCGGTTCGTCGTCTCCGGCCAGAATTGGCACGGCCTCCTGCACCACGATGGGGCCATGGTCGACCTCTTCGTCCACGATATGAACGGTCGCTCCCGTCACCTTGACTCCCCACTCCAGGGCATCTCGCACCGCGTGCGCACCGGGGAAAGCCGGAAGCAGCGAGGGGTGCACGTTCAGGATTCGGTCGCGAAACGCCCGCACCACCCGGGGGCCCAGGATCCGCATGTAGCCCGCCAGAAGAACGAACTCGATGGCCTCGTCTTCGAGGACGGTCTCCTGCGCCGCATCGAACTCCTCCCGCGCGGGGTAGTGATCCCGTTCGAGGACGATCGCCTTGACGCCGCGAGCGTGCGCCCGCTCGAGCGCCGTGGCGGTCGGGCGGTCGGAGAGGACCAGGACGATGGAGTGGCCGAGGACCGGATCGTCGAGGAGCGCCTGGAGGTTCGTGCCCGCGCCAGAGGCAAGCACCGCGATCCGCGCGTCCACTGCCGCCGACGCTATTCGCGCGGGGCGGACGGTGTCAAACGATAGGCTTGGCCGGGTGCTTGACGCAGAACAGGAGGCCGACGCCGCTCGACCGAGCCGCTGCGCGAATCACCCTGCCGTCGCCGCTGCGGGAACCTGCTCTGTGTGTGGTCGAGCACTCTGTGTCAGCTGCGCCACGCCCGTCCGCGGCGACCTCATCGGGCCCGAATGTCTGCCGGGGGTGCTCGACGAGAATCCGCCGCCTCCCCTCGACCCGATTTGGGTTCCCGCCATGGCGAATCGCCTCGTTGTGGCTGGATTTGCCTGCGTCGTGGCGCTCTCGGTGTTCCCCTGGTCTCGGTTCGGCGACAGCTCAGGGCCATTCGAAGCATGGACGCTTCACTGGTCGCTGCTGGCGGTGGCGGCAGGACTGGCGGGCCTCCTGACCGTGGGATGGGTTGCCCGGCGACCCGTGGAGCTCTCCGTTGAGATCTGGGCTGAAGGCGGCCTCGCGGTGGTCTCCGCCGTCGCTTCGTTGCTGCATTTCCGGGCACCTCCTCCCCTCTCGACACCGGCTCCCTCCCCGTTGCTGGCCATGGTGGCCGCAGTCGTCGCCGCCATCGGCGTGGCCATGAAGCTTCGAGTCCTTCTCGAAGCCCGGCGGCCGCCGCGATGACGATTTCGTCGTCGCCAAACGGCTCCCGGTTGTCCTCGACGGGCGACATCCTGATGGGGGCGGGCGGCTTCCTGCTGTTCGTCGATTCGTTCTGGAACTGGGAGCGCCTCTGCGTGACGATCGTTCGGGTTGCGCCGATTTGCGTTCCCTACTGGACCGCATGGAGTGGCCGCGGAGCTCTGGTCGGCGCCGGCATGGCGGTCGCATCTGGGCTGCTCTTCGGTTGGCAGACGATGAGGCTCGCCAGCCGCCGGGTGGAGCTGCCCGCCGTTCTGGCCAACGCCGTCCGCGCGGACGAGGCTCGAAACGGCTGGACCATCGCCCTCGGTCTCGCCGCCCTCACGGTGGCTCTCGGCGGGGTGAAGATCGCGGCCGTCCTGGCGGATCACACCTGGTACGGGTCCTACGTCGGGTTCGTCGTTCTGGCCGTCATCACCCTCGGAGGCGCGATGCGCCTCATGGCTACGCGGATGCGGCGCCGCGCTACCTAGGCTGGCGGCGGCAGAGGGGCGGTTGACTCCCAGGCGGGCCCGGCGGGTGCCACAGCCGTTGGCCGCGACCGCCCCTCGATGAGTCCTCCGATCCCCCCGCCCAGGATCCCCCAGGCGAACCCGAGGAGCATCCCGGGAAGGAGATCCGGCCCCAAACGCAAGGAGCCGTCGAAGGACTGAGACTGCGCCGCGACCGCGGCCGAGACGGTTCCGTTCGCAGAGATCGCCGAAAGGATCACCGCCAAAAGGGTGCCGAGACCGAAGACGAAACCCGCCACAGCGCCCAGTCCGACAGCTTCCTGTCTGGTCTCAGCTCCCCCGCGCCTTGCCGCGAGCATCCCGCCCAAGACAACGGCGAGCAGTGGCGCCAGGATGAACGCGTAGTAGCCGATCGGCGGATTCGGAAGCGCGCCTGAAGGGATCAACCCGGCGGCCCTCGCCCCGGTCGTGCGGGGAAATTGCGTGTACGACAGCACGCAGAAAGAGAAGTTCGGACCGATGACCCGGGCTGATGCCGTCAGGCACGTGCCCATCGCCGGAAAGAGCACGAACGTTGCCATGTTCGGGACGATCAGAAGCTGCGCGGCGATGAGAGCGATCCCGCGAAGCGCGCCGCCTCCGAAGATGCCGTGGAAATATCTCGCTGTATCGCCTGGCTTGACGGCCGCCAACACAAGGAGGCCGGCGAACGAAAATACCAGCGCGAGGGTCATCATCCGGCCGCCGCCGGCGACCGCTCCTCTCGCCCGTCGCCACCATGGATTGACCGACCACTCGGTGTCGTGTGCCGACCGCAATCCGCCGATGGCGCCGAACAGCAGTCCCAGGCCCAGCGGCCACAACAACGAGGCAATCAACGACGGATGTATCGAAACACGTCCCTGCGGAGTGGGGATGGAGAATCGCACTCCCCACGCGGCGACAAAACAGAGAACTCCATACGGCACGCCGACCTTCGCTCCCTCGAGCCCGCGCGCCCAGACGGACGCCGCCCCCGATCGCTGGGCGAGGTCCCGGCCGGCTCGACTCATCAGCAGGAGCAGCAGAACGGTGCCTCCCAACAGCGGGAAGATCGCGGTGAACCGAAACCCAACGTTCGTCGGGAACTGACCCGCGGGCGCGCCGGGAATGAACCCCGGCGGGATGGCCACACGCGGCACGTTGAACAGCATCCCGACGTGGTGGAAGGCGAAGAAGAAGACCCCTCCCAACCGAGCGAACAGCACCGGGGACGGCCTGGACCTGTTCGCTGTGATGTAGAGAAGGAACGCGATCAGCTCCGCCACCACCCCAAGAAGAAGCACGGTCAGGACGGCATGTCCGAGGGCGCGCGGCCATCCGGATCCAAAGAGGGGGCGCGGCGCGGGGCGATCAGGTGTGCCTGGCTCCGTGGGCGGAGGGACGTAGGAACCTTGGTCCACGCGGGCTCCTTTCAGCGGGCTGGATCGAACCGGAGCTTAGGGCAGATCAGCCCGCAGAGGCGAGCACGTCCCTGACCAGCCCGGCAACCTCGGCGGGGTTCCTTCCCACCTTGACGCCCGCCGCCTCGAACGCTTCGGCCTTGGCTGTGGCGGTTCCCACCGAGCCGGTCACGATGGCGCCCGCGTGACCCATGCGTTTCCCGGGCGGTGCGGCGAATCCCGCGACGTAGGCCACGACCGGCTTGGTCATTCGCTCCGCGATGAACGCGGCCGCCTGTTCCTCGTCGTTGCCTCCGATCTCGCCGATCACCACAGCGATCTGCGTCTCGGGGTCGTTTTCAAACAACGCCAACGCTTCGACGAACCCGATCCCGTGAATCGGATCGCCGCCCATCCCCACGCAGGTCGACTGGCCCAGCCCGAGCTGCGACAGCTCGTGCACGATCTGGTACGTCAGGGTGCCCGAACGCGAGATCAGCCCCACCGGGCCCGGCGTGCAGATCTCGTACGGAATAATCCCGAGGTTCGCCTTTCCGGGAGAGATGAGCCCCGGACAGTTCGCACCAACCAAAACATGTCCGCGGCCGCGGAGGTAGGCGACCGTCCGCGCCATGTCCTGGACCGGAATCCCCTCGGCCACGCAGACCACCAATCGCACTCCCGCGTCCGCTGCCTCGGCGATGGCGTCCGCGGCGAACCTCGCAGGGACGAAGATCAGCGAAGCATCTGCCCCAGTGTCGTGGACCGCCTCCGCGACCGTGTCGAAAACAGGAATCCCTTCGATCGACTGGCCGCCCTTGCCGGGGGTGACGCCGCCAACGACCTGGGTTCCGTAGGACCTGTTGCGCAGGGCGTGGAAGGAGCCCTCCTTGCCGGTGATCCCCTGGACGACGACCTTGGTGTTCTCGTCGACGAGGACGCTCACGACGGAACCTCGCTGCCTGCGTGCGCCAGGTCCACAGCCTTTCGGGCGCCCTCCAGCATGGTGGCGGCCGGAACGATCATGGGATTGGCCGCGTCCTCCAAGATCCTCCGGCCCTCCTCCGCATTCGTTCCGTCCAGGCGGACGACGATCGGGACACGAGCCTCAACGCGGGAAAGGGCATCGATGATGCCTTTGGCCACCAGGTCGCCCCGGGTGATCCCACCGAAGATGTTCACCAGAACGGACCGGACACCCGGGTCGGACAGGACCACCTCTAACGAGGTCGCCATCAGATCGGCGCCGCCGCCTCCACCGGTGTCGAGGAAATTCGCGGGCCGACCACCTGCCTGCGTGACCACGTCGAGCGTGGACATCACGAGCCCGGCGCCGTTGCCGATGATTCCGACGTCGCCGTCGAGCTTGACGTACTGAAGGCCCTTCTCGTTTGCCTTGCCCTGGATGGGGTCGACGGGGAACTCGGAACGAAGCGCTGCCAGCTCCGGCTGGCGCCAGAGCGCGTTGTCGTCGATGGTGACCTTCGCGTCGAGGGCGACCACCACCCCACCGCGGAGAAGCGCCAGCGGATTGATCTCGACGAGCGTCGCGTCGGTGTCGAGAACGACGCTCCACATCTTGGTGAGGATCTCGGCGGTCCCTTCCTTCGCCTCCGCAGGGAGGTGTCCGACCAGATACCGGATCTGGTAATCGCGAAGCCCGAACAGCGGGTCGACCCCGGCACGCCGGATCGCTCCGGGCTCCGAGCGGGCGATCTCCTCGATGTCCATGCCTCCCTCGGACGAAACCATCGCCAGGTAGCGCTGGGTGCTTCGGTCGAGCGTGATGGCCGCATAGAACTGCTCGTCGATCTCCACGAGCCTCTCGATCAAGACCCGCGTGACCGGGGTGCCTCCAAAGCCACCCGAAAGGATCTTTTCGGCGGCCTCTTCGGCCTCCCACGGCGACTGGACCAGCGCGATGCCGCCCGCCTTGCCTCGTCCCCCGATCTGGACCTGCGCCTTGACGGCCACACGTCCCCCCAGTCGCTCCGCTCGCTCCCGAGCCTCCTGGGAGCTCTCAGCCAGAAACCCCTCCACCAGCGAGATGCCGTGCTTGCGGAACAGGTCCTTTCCCTGGTGCTCGTAAAGGTCCATACGCTGCGCTTGCTCCTTAGGCCCGATTCACCGGTCGGCCGAGTCGGGGCACCGACTCAGCTCGTTTTGGCAGACAGCTGCTCCCGAAGCCAGTCCACGATGGCGGAGGTCGGCGCGCCGGGCGTGAAGATCCCCTGCACGCCGACTTCCTGCAGGCGCGGAATGTCCTCCCGAGGGATGATGCCGCCCGCGAAGATCAGGACGTCGCTCGCGCCCTGCTCGTTCAAGAGCTCAACCACTCGCGGGAACAGCGTCATGTGCGCGCCGGAATGGCACGACAGTCCCACCGCATCGGCGTCCTCCTGGATGGCCGTCTCCACGATCTGCTCGGGAGTCTGGTGCAGACCCGTGTAGATCACCTCGAAGCCGGCGTCACGAAGAG
>DASVPT010000294.1:0-7111 GCA_036389535.1 Actinomycetota bacterium | reverse complement strand
GCTCTGACTTTCGCTTCAGCGGCGAGCGTTAGTCGTCGCGGCCATCACTGTCGCCACCACCACCGCCACCGCTCTGCTTGAGGACCACCCTGTCGCAGGTCGGTGTCTCGGTCACCGTAGAGCCGACGGTCATCGTTTGTGCCGGAGAGTCGGTCTCGCAGGCCTTATTCGAGAACGAATCCGTGCGCGACGTCCTCAGGATGATCTCGACGGTCGCGGAGCCGTTGGACGGCAGCGGCTGCTCGAGGGTGCAGCTGAACGAGTGGCTCCCTGTGGACGAGCAGGCCCACACCCCGTTGATGGACTTCGCCGAGATGAACTGGCCGCCCTTGGTGAAGGTGTCGTCCACCTGAACGTTGTCCAGAGTTGTGTCGCCGGTGTTGTTGACCGTGATCCGGTACTTCACCTGCGAGCGTTTACGAGAGCTCTCGCGCTTCTTGTCTGGGTAGGTGTACTTGTCGATCTTCTTGGCGCTCGTGGCGAACGTGAAGCCCAGCGAGCCACGCCCTGCCTCGACGTCATCCCAGTTCTCTGTGTAGAGGTTGTCGGAAAGCACCTGGCGCACGTAGACGGTTCCCGACAGGCCACCACCCTCCGTCTCCGTGGTGAAGGGGAGCGATGCGACCCAGGTGTTGTTGTTCGGGAACAGCTTCGCCCGCACCGGGTTCGAGAAGTTCGAGCTCAGCGAAACCTCCACGTATCCGTCCGGCTCGTGCTGGAACGGATCGAGGTCGGGCGGCGGAGCCTCGCCCTTGTCGCCGTTCCCCGAAGGAGGCGGCGTGCCGATCACGTACGAGAACGTCTTGGCCTGGTCGGCCCAGTCCTCGAAGGTGTTCGCCCCGTGTTCGACCAGCCCGTACCCGGCGACGTGATCGATCTTGTCTCCGAGCTGGAGACCCCCGAAGTCCGCGATCGGAGCGGTCATGGTGACCTCGTTGCCGTTGACCGAACCGGACATGTCGGCCGTGCAGTCCGGATCCGGGTCGTACCGAAGATACTTCGGCGTCGGCGCACCCAGAGCCGGCGCGTCGATGCTGTTGACCTTCCCACACTCGAACACATCGCCGCCCCGCCACTTCATGTACCAGTGCGAGTAGTACGGGGGATCCATGGGGGGCCCACCGAATCCACCACGCGGCTGCCACCACATCACCATCCAAGTCGGAGTCCCGCCCGCTGAGGCCGCCTCCGCGATCGCGGGCTCTGAGAGGTCCGACATCGTCATCTTCATCGTGAGGTCGGTCTCGTCGTCGTGCGCGGAGACCTCACGGATGTCGAGGGCCGGGTGGTTCTGGCTCTTGACCGGGACGACCGGGAAGCTCGCATCTCCTTCCGGGTCGATGCTCCAGTTTCCGGGCGGGAGGTCGTGCGTCCCGGCGATGTTCCCGTTCTGCGAGATCGAGGTGACGGTCGGAGGGTTGGGCTCGTGACGGTGGGGGTCTGCCGATGTGTGGGTCTCGGGCGGAATCGGAAGCATCTTGCTGCCCTCCGAGGTGAACAGGCTGGGACCGGTTCGCAGCCGAAGGGTGGCGTTGATCGGCTTACCGATGTACTGGAAGTGCCCTTCGGTGTCGACGGCGACCTGTGAGAGGTCGCTGTTCTCGTTGTAGGCGATGAAGATCCGGCCTCGAGGGTCCTTGTCGACCATGAAGAAGTCGGCCATCGAGCGGTCCGAGTTGTTGATGAGGCACCCGGGGAAGCCACCGTTGCAGATGGGCCCGCGGTGCATCACGTGCTCGGTCGCCTGAACCTGCGTGAACTTTGGCTTGTCGGCCAGCGCGTTCGTGCTGATCGAGGCGTACGCGTGCCACAGCGCGTTTGGTCCACCCAAAGACGGGACGGAGGGGTCGCGCTGCTGGTCCGTGGTTCCGTAGAAGACCACGGCCACGCGTCCCGGGTCGCCTACCGTCAGCCATACGAAGTCGTTCTGGGCGAGACCGGGGTGGCTGACCACGATCGGCTTGTGCCAGTGGAAGCCGCGGTCCAAGGAGTAGGACACATAGGTCTTGAAGGTGTCGGTCCATGCGGTCCAGAGGTGTCCCCTCGTGTCGAGGGCGATCGGCGCGAAGAAGTTCCCGACGGCGCCGGACGCGCCGCGCTTCTCCCATGTGACGCCGCCGTCGGTGGAGACGTACGTAACTCCGGGCGTGTCGTCGCTTTCGGTTTCCGTGCCGTGATCGTCGACTTCGTCCGTCGGGACGAAGATGTGGCCGTTGTTCTGGTCGACAGCGAATCGCCCGATGCAGCCCGGGCCGTTGCCGATCACACCATTTTGGTTGTTGATGGGGTCGGGCGGCTCGTAGGTAACGCCGTTGTCGACGGAGACGAGCATGTAGCAGCCGAAGGCGAGGTTGTTGGCGCTGAGGTAGATCCGCCTTCCTGCGGGGTTGCCCTCCGGGTCGTAGTTGCCCATCCACTGCCGGTCGGTCTCCGGGAAGCAGCCCTCACCTGGGGTGAATGTGTTGCCCTGGTCATACGACCGGAAGGTGCTGTTGCACTGAAGGGTCTGAAGGTCCGAGGCGAACACGTCGCGGTTGGTCTGGGCGATGGTGATCTCCGTGTCGCCGCCGCCGTTCTGACAGTTGTTCTTCACCGGACAACCGACCTGGAACCACTGGATGCCGTGATCCGTGGACTTCCAGAACCACGATGCCTGGGTCGTGCTGCCACCCGGCCCGCTCACGTAGATCCCGTAGTTGTCCGTCGGGAAGTTGGCATGCTTCGGGTCGATGACGACGTCGGGCTCGCCGACCATCCGGACCGGGTCGTTCAGGTTGGCGTGGTCGAACGTGATCCCGTTTGACGACGTGGGGAGGGGCGGGAGCGGCGGCGGAATCGCCAGCGCCTCGACGGTGAGCTTTCCGTTGTATTCCTGAGTGGTCGGGGAGGCGAAGGGGCAGGCGACCACCTTGTAGGTCCCCGCGGCGAGGTTGAAGACAGTCACCGTCTCCTCGGGCGAGCCTCCGTCGTGGGAGGCGACCTCGTTCCCATTCTCATCGAGGACCGTGATGATCTCGTCGTTGAGGCTTTCGGGGTCCCAGCTGATGGTGAAGGTGAACTTCGCCTGGACCTGGTTATAGGCGTTCGCCGGAACGTTGATCGTGACGGTGTGCGTGTCTGACAAGGCCGGGTTGTCCTGCTTTCCCGTGCAGTCACTGGTGGGGGTCGTCCCTGGGGGGATGGTCCCCGTCCAGCTGTCGGTGTCGCTCCCTCCGACAGTCGTCGGCACGGTAACGCTCCCGGAGCTGTCGGCCAAAGAGGCACCGGCTCCAACACTTATCAGGCCGGCCAGCAGCCCAAAGGCCACCAATGCTCGAAAGGCGCGCCACGTGCTGCTTCGTGCGGTATGGGTCTTCCTCATCAGAACTCCTTCTCTCCCGCTCGCCGCGGGTGCGCCGCGGCAGACAACTGATCGAACGATCGGATGGTCGGATTGATGGAAGGCTGAAGCGCACGGGCGAGAAGAAGGCTCGATTCCAGACCTCTTCCCATGCGGGCGTTCCCCCTCCAAAGCTGTGAAGCTCGCCAACTACCTCGCGAGCCGGCTGAGGCTATCAATTTCCCCCCCTTTTGACCAGGGGATTTGGGCATTTGGCCGGTACGTTCCTGGCCCATTGAAGGGAGCGGTGGCGTACAGAAAAGGCCCGGCCGGACCGACCGGGCCCCATCTGGATCTGCATGCCTCTAGTCGTCTCCGCCGTCACCGCCAGAGCGGACGGTAAACGTACGGCTTCGAGCGTTGTTCTCCTCGTTGGTCTCATCGGTTCCCTCGTCGGGATCGACGATGACCGTGATCACGTGCTTGCCGGTCGTCTGCGGCGTCCATTCGATGGATGCGATGCGCGACCCCCCACCGGGGATGCTTCCCAGGGTCACCGTTCCGATTGTGTGGCCGTTGTCCAAGAACCGAACCGGGATGTTCTTGGCGTCGATGCACTCCAGGTTCCGAATCGTTGCCTTGAGCCTGGTTTCGTTCCCCTTGGTCGGTGTCTCGCTTGACGAGATACTCGTTGGCGTAAGGTCCGGCCTCCCGTTGCCCCCGAAATCCCCCGTGTTCGGGACCCGGAAGTTGATGGTCTGCTGGAATTGCCGCCCGGTCAGCGTCCGAAGCAGGCTGTCGAAATCGGGATCGCGAATCGGACCCGGGTCAAGGTATGGATCGTTCGCGAGATGCGTGTCGTTGAAGAAGGGAATGGCCACGCAGTCGTCTGCCACCAGTCCCTGGTAATCGCCGAAGAACTTGCCCGAGCTGGAAATCGGTGCGTTGAACTCAGGGTCGGTCATGTCGTGGCTGAGCCGAACACGCGTCCACGTGGCGCCGTCGTCGTTCGATCTCGCCAGGAAGCCATCCACGAAGTAATTGCCTGGATGTGAGCCCTTCTTCAGATCCAGCGTTCGGTCAAAGTAGAAGACGTCGAGCTGTCCGGTCTTCGTTACGGCGATGTACGGCTGGAACTGATCGGCGTTCTCGTTCGGGCCGACGCCTTCCGTGATGTTCTGCTTCTCCCAGGTGAGGCCGAGGTCCTCGGACCGGAAGAGGACGATGTCCGCCTGCAGGTCGTCCTCATCGTTGTCGGGATCCGGCGCGGGAAGGTACTCGGCATCAACCACGTACAGAACGGGAATTCCGCCCCCGGACGGCTCGCTCACCGCCATTGTCGGGATCGACAGGTTCCGGAAACCCTGGTGCGGATACTTGGTCGGGAGGGCGTGGATCGGCCCGATCTCTCTGGGCGGGGTCCACGTTTGGCCTCCGTCGATGGTCATCGCCATCTCGAGTGTCCCGAGATCGGTCGCCAGTGTGGTCTCGTACTGGAGCCACGTCGCGTAGAACGTCAGCGGGTCGATGCGGTCGGCGATGACGTCGATACCGATAACCAGCTGGTTGACTCCTGATACCGGCTGGGGCTGATCCGGCCAGCTCTCGCCGCCGTCGACCGAGCTTTCGCACACTTCCTGCTGCTTGATGACGGCGCTCACGTTCTGGCCCCAGCAGGCGATCATGATTCCGGTTTCGCCGTCCTTGTCAGGCCCGGCGTTGTTCACCGCGAAGGTGTTCTTGTCGTCGAGGAACCCGAGGAAGTCCCGCGGAAAGTCCTCGGGGTAGTCGTTGATCGGGATTCGCCTGCTCCACGTGTGGCCGCCCGGCTTGAGATCTGACTTCGACACGGACCTCCACTTGTGAAGCGTCATGCCCCAGCCGGCCTCGCTCTCGAACGGCGGCGAGTCGAGAACCATGGCGTAGGCGTTGCCCTCGTCGTCGAACTGCATCCAGATATCCGAGGTGATGTACTCCTCGGCGAAATCACCGCCGCCCCCTCGGGCCTTGTTCTTCGGCGGATCCTCAGCTCCCGTTCCGTCCCGCTTCGGATCCTCAGCCGGATAACACGTGTTGTTCGGCCACGAAGATGGAGGCGCCTGACTCGGCGGACACACGTCGAGCTGACCCAGATCGGTCCAGCTTCGTCCGCCGTTGAACGAGACGAACGTTCCGATCTTGAACTCGTACTCGTTGAGTGAGTCGGGATCCTTATTGAAGAACTTCGACCCGGCCACGAGGATGTTCGGGTTGGTCGGGCTCTGGGCGATGTGTGGCTCTGAGTGTGACCTCCAGCCCGCGCTCGACTTGCTGGCGAGAACCTCCTGCAACCCCTTCGGGTTGTCGATGTCGGGAGGCGTCTTGTCCCGGAAGAACAGCTCGGCGTGGCCCTGGTACGTACCGTTCGTCACGGCGAAATAGACCACCTCGATGAGGTAGTAGCCCAGCGGCTCGTCGAAGCTGGCTCGCTCGGGCTGGGACGGAACCTCGCCCGATGACTGGACCAAGTTCCCGATCTTTCCGTTTGCGTCGCTCTTATAGATGTAGAGGTCGAAGTCGCTTGTGGGCGGAAGGTAGTTGTCCAGCGTGACCTCGACGCCACCCGACTGCGTATTCCAGAAGTTCGAGGGCAGGTTCACGTGCAGGAGCGTGAAGTCGCAGTAGGCGGGGTCGGCACCGACGGCTGGAGGGTCGGAGTTGTCGACGCAGGGCGTTCCGGACGCCGTGTTGTGATCTGTGTTGGCTCCGGTTGCCGTGTCTCCCTGCCAGCTTTGAGGACTGTTCGAGGCCGTGAGCGTGACCGTACGGGTTGGGGGATCGGCCTGAGCCACGGTCCGAAGACCCATCAGCGAGAGCGCCGTCAGCGCCGCCACCACAATGGACTTCACCTGCTTGGATGCCATGCTCGGGCCCCTCTCCTTATGGATTCCTTTTGAGGAATGGCGGAGCGTAACAGGGACCTGACCCAGCTGGCTAGGCCACCCGTCAAATTGGCCGAGCGCTATTGCCTCTGTGGAGGGGTCTTCGGGCTAGGCGTCGTAGTAGAGGTAGAACTCCCACGGGTGTGGACGCAGCCGCACCTGATCGAGCTCGTTCTTCCTCTTGAAATCGAGCCAGGTCTCGATGACGTCCGGCGTGAACACCCCACCCTCGAGCATCCAGGTGTGGTCCGCCTCCAGCGCGTCCAAGACCTCCTCGAGCGAGCCGGGCACCTGTCGGACCATCCCGGCTTCCTCGGGTGGGAGGTCGTACAGGTCCTTGTCGATGGGGTCGGGCGGCTCGATCTTGTTTCGAACCCCGTCCAGGCCTGCCATGAGCATCGCGGCGAAGGCGAGGTACGGGTTGCATGACGGGTCCGGCGAGCGGAACTCGACGCGCTTGGCCTCCGGCGTTTTGTAGTAGACGGGGATGCGTGCGCACGCCGAACGGTTCCGCTGGGAATACACCAGGTTGATCGGCGCCTCATAGCCGGGGACAAGCCGCCGGTACGAGTTCGTGGTCGGCGCGCACAGGGCGAGGAGCGCCGGCGCGTGGGCCAGGAGACCGCCGATGTAATACCGCGCCATGTCCGAGATCTGGGCGTAGCCCATCTCGTCCCAGAACAGGTTTTCGCCGTTCTGCCACAGGCTCTGGTGGGTGTGCATGCCCGAACCGTTGTCCATGAAGATCGGCTTCGGCATGAAGGTCACGGTCTTGCCGGCGCGCCGGGCGGTGTTCTTGACCACGTACTTGTATTTCATGACGGCATCGGCCGTGGCCAACAGCGTGTTGTAGCGGATGTCGATCTCGGCC
>DASVPT010000293.1:0-5787 GCA_036389535.1 Actinomycetota bacterium | reverse complement strand
CCCACGTGATCGCGGGCATGGCGGCAAAAAGGAACAACGACACGGCCGCGCCGAACATCGCTCCGTAGAACAGCCGATCCTTCTCCACCAGTCGAACGAAGAAGTTCGATACGGCCATGCCGGTCCCCATCCCGAGCCCGAACGCGATAACCAGATACCCGAACCCCGCCGAGCCGGCGTGCAGCGAGTAGCGGGCGAAGATGGGCCCCAGCGAGATCACCGCGCCCACTCCGGCGAAGGCCATCACGATCCCGACGGTCATCGCTCGCACCACCGGTTGCTCACGCAAGAAGCGGTAGCCGTCGCGGATGTCGCGGATCAGAAGGTTGAACGAGAACTTTGGCATCGCCGGTGAACCGCCTCTGGTCGTGGGCTCCTGCTTGAGGTCGAGCCCCCAGATCATCCGGGCGGAGAAGAGGAACGTGAGCGCGTCCAACCACAGAGCCAGAAACTCGGGATGGAGATCGAAGTAGGGAACGCGGTTTCCGATGCTCGTGGCCACGCCGGCCAAAGCGGTGAAGATGGCGCCGCCGAGCGGCAACGTGCCGTAGGTGGTGGCGAGACCGATGGAGTTCGCGTTGGCGAGCTGGCGTCGCGGCACGAAGTTGGGGAGGCTCGCGTCCTTCGCGGGCGTCCACAGAAGCGAGAGGCACTCGATCAGGAACGACAGCCCGAGGATGGCGCCGAGCCCCGGCATGAACGGCATCGAGGCGTAGAGCACGCCCCTGCCGATGTCGGCCGTGACCATCAGCCTTCGCCGGTTGAACCGGTCGGTCACCGCCCCGGCGAACGGGCCGAACAACACGGAAGGAAGGAGCCGGGCCAGCATGACCCCAGCCACGGCAAGCCCGCCGAGCCGCTGCCCCCCCAGCCGGGCGACCAGCGCCGCCACGGCCACGAAGCCAACCCAGTCGCCGAGCGACGAAACGAGCATCGCCCGCCACAAGCGAGAGAAGGATCCGTGAGTCAGGAGATCTCGAAGGCTGCCGCGCCTGGTCCCTCGAAGGGCGGCGATCTCCTCTGCTACCCCGCCCATCGGGGCCTCCGGTCAGGCTTTCTTGGCAGCGGCGGGTCGTCGGCGCGGGGTCTTGGCGCCACCCGCGGACGTCGTTCGGCGCCCCCGGCTCTTCGGTGCGAGGGCCTTTGCCTCTTCCTCATCCAGCTCTTCACCCTCGGCGCTCCACGCCCGTGCGCATTTCGTGCACCGTCTGGCGCCGCCCCTGGCTGTTACCACTAGGCCGCTGCACGCCGGGCACGGCTCCGGCAGGGGGGTCTGGTTCACCGCGAACTTGCAGTCGGGGTATCTGCTGCATGAATAGAAGGGACCGTATCGCCCTCGGCGCTCGATGAGCTCTCCCTGCCCACATTCCGGGCAGGTGACGCCCGTGGACTTCACTTCCTTCTTGATGTACTTGCACTCGGGATAGCCGCTGCATCCAACGAAGGGTCCATATCGTCCTACCCGTCTCATGAGGGGACGACCACATTCCGGGCACTTCTCTTCGAGGAGCTCGGGCTCGGGACGGCTCTGGCCGGAGAGCTCCCTGGTGAAGTTGCACTCCGGGTAGTTGCTGCAACCGATGAAGCGGCCGAAACGGCCGAGCTTCATGACCAGGTTGGCCTGGCCGCGTCCCTCCTCCTCGCACTTCGGACAAAACTCTTCGAGCACCTCTTCGGGCGGTTGGATGTCCTTGGCGCCCTTTTCCACACGCGGCTTGAACTCGGTATAGAAGGCGTCGAGCACCTCCACCCATTCAGCGTGGCCCTCCGCGACGTCGTCCAGCTCCTCTTCCATGCGGGCGGTGAAGCCGATGTCCACGATCTCCGGGAAGTGCTCGACAAGGGTACCGACGACCACCTCTCCGATGTCCTCCGGATAGAACCGCCGGTCCTCGAGGCGAACGTACTTCCGGTCGCGCAGGGTGGAGAGCGTCGGCGCGTAGGTGGAAGGCCGCCCGATCCCGTACTCCTCGAGGGCCTTGACCAGGCTCGCTTCGGTAAACCGTGGAGGCGGCTGCGTGAAGTGCTGCTCGGGAAGGATGTCCAGCAGGCGGAGGAGCTGCTCGGCGCGAAGCGGCGGGAGCGTCGCTTCGGCATCTTCGTCCGCGACGTCGTCCCGGCCCTCGAAGTAGACGCGGCGGAAACCGTCGAACTTGAGCGTCTGGCCGGTCGCACGGAAGAGGTACCGAACGGCGTCCGCTTCGGCGCCGCTGGCCTCGATGTCGATTGAAACCTGATCGAAGCGAGCCTCGGCCATCTGCGACGCGACGGTCCGCTGCCAGATCAGGCGATACAGGCGAGCCTGATTCGGATCGAGGACGTCCTGCAGCTGGTCGGGGTGCCGGCGGGCGCTGGTCGGGCGAATGGCCTCGTGGGCTTCCTGCGCTCCTCGTTGCTTCTTCTTGAATCGCCGGGGCTGGTCCAGCGCGTACTCCGCGCCGAAATGCTGGCGAACCATGTCGGCCAGCTCGGCGAGGGCCTGCTCCGCGATGTTCACCGAGTCGGTCCTCATATAGGTGATGAGCCCGACCTGTCCCTCACCCGGGATGTTGATCCCCTCGTACAGCCGCTGAGCCACCTGCATGGTCTTTCGGGCCGAGAAGCCGAGCTTCCTCGCCGACTCCTGCTGGAGCGTGGAGGTTGTGAACGGTGGCGAGGGCGAGCGCTTGATCTCGCGCTGGCGGACTTCGAGGACCCGAAAGCGGGCTTCGCGGACCCGGGCAGCGTGATCTTCGGCCTCCTGCTGCGTCCCGAGGACCATGCCCTTCTTGTCGGGGGACGTGGCGAGCTTCTCGTCTCCAATCTGAATCAGGCGGGCGAGGAACGGCGACTCCTCTTCTTCCGGACTGAGCCTGGCGTCGATGCTCCAGTACTCGACGGGGTTGAACGCTCGGATCTCCCGCTCCCGGTCGACGATCAGCCGAAGCGCCACCGACTGGACGCGGCCGGCCGACAGCGCGCGTCTGAGCCTCTTCGAAAGGAGCGGCGACAGCTCGTACCCGACGATCCGGTCGAGGATTCGGCGGGTCTGCTGCGCGTTGACGAGGTCGAAGTCGATCCGGCGCGGATCCCGGAATGCCTGCTGGACCGCGTCCTTGGTGATCTCGGTGAAGGTCACACGGTTCGCCGCGCGCGGGTCTGCGCCGATGGCCTCGGCGACGTGCCAGGCGATGGCCTCGCCCTCGCGGTCGAAGTCGGTCGCCAGCCACAAACCCGCGGCTCGTCCGAAGGCCTTCTTGATCTGGCCGACGGTCTCCTTCTTCTCCTGAGGAACGATGTATTCGGGTGTGAAGGCGTCGTCGAGGTCCACGCCCATGCGATCCTCGGGGAGATCGCGGACGTGTCCCTTGCTCGCGACGACCGAGTAGTCGGACCCGAGATAGCGCTCCAGGGTCTTTGCCTTGGTCGGCGATTCGACGATGACGAGTTGTTTCGGCATATGGAAGTCTTCGGGTTGTTGGGTGGGTGACTCGAGCGCCACTCTACGGCATGGTCCTGACGCCACCCCTTAACGGCGCCCGGCGGCGGTTTGTTCCCGCGGCGCGTTTCCGCTGGTAGCCTCGGCTGTTCCTTCCTGAAGGGGTACGCCGTGGAGCACTTCATCAGGACCGCCATCGAGGACTACGGCTACCTCGCCGTCTTCGTTCTGATGGTCCTGGAATCGGCCTGCATCCCGATCCCGAGCGAGGTCACCATGCTCTTCGGCGGCGCGGCCGCGAACGCCGTCTTCGCCGCAACCCTTCCCGGCCATCCCGCTCACCTCAACTTCATCGCGATCGGGCTCATCGGAACCGTTGGAAATCTGATCGGCTCCTGGGCCGCGTACTGGGTGGGAAAGCGCGGGGGCAGGCCGCTCATCGAGCGATGGGGACGCTACGTCTTCCTCCGACCCCATGAGCTCGATCGAGCCGAGGCCTGGTTCGCCGACCACGGCGAGGCGGCGGTGTTCGTGTCGCGGCTGCTCCCCGTGGTCCGAACGTTCATCAGCTTGCCCGCCGGCGTCGCGGAGATGCCGTTCGCCAAGTTCACGCTGTACACGTTCGTGGGCTGCCTCCCGTGGACGTTCGCGCTGGCCGCCGCGGGCTACGCGCTCGGGAGCCGCTGGACAACGGTGGAGAAGTACTTCCGCCCCATCGGCATCGCGATCGCGGTCGCGGTGATCGCGGCGGTGGCGTGGTGGCTGGTCAGGCGGTTCCGGGAAAAGCGGCGTCAGGAGGCCGGCGCCTCGCGCTAAGAGGTCCCGGCCCAGACCGGCCGAGTCGAATCAGATGAAGAGCTGGACTGACGCTTCCTTCATCTCGAGCAGCGCCGTGGCCGCTCCGACGGGCTCCTCCAGCCCGTCGATGAGGTCTTCTTTGGTCAGCCCGAGAAGATCCATGGTCATCTGGCACGGGATCAGCCGAACTCCCATCTCCTGAGCCAACTCCAGCAGCTCCCGTGGCTCCGCGACCTTGTTCTCGCGGGCCAGCGACTTCATCATCATCGGACCCGCGCCGGCGAAGTTCAGCTTCGACAGCTTGAGCTTGTCGATGCCGCCCGGGTTGATGGTCGACAGCGCCTTCTGCATCCAGTTCGTCCCGGTGATCCGCTTTCCGTCCTTGACCAACGGGAAGAGCCCCCAGAAGGTGAAGAAGACCGTCGCTTCCATGCCGGAGGCGGCCGCGGTCGTCGAGAGGATCAAGGTCGGCCAGATTCGGTCCAGGTCACCGCTCCACGCGATGATCGAGAGCTTGTCGTTCTTGTCGCCGCCGCCGTTCCCGTTGGTCTCGGGCATGTGGACCTCCTCAGCTCTTCCGGAGCACGAAGCGGAGGACCCCTCCGTCCTCCGTCTGCTCGACGAGTTCGTTTCCGGTGGTCTTGCTCCACGCCGCGAAGTCGGAGAGGGCGCCCCGATCCGTGGCGAAGACCTCGAGCGTCTCTCCTGAGCCCAACGTCTTGATCGCTTGCGAGGCTCTAACGATGGGCAGCGGGCACGACTGGCCCCGGACATCCAGCGTTCGAGTCGCTTCGGCCATTCCTGCCTCCTGCGGACGGTACGAGGGACTAATCCTATCGAGCTAGTCGGATTTCTGTCGACTCTGTGTCCTCTGAGGAACCGTCACAATCGGTGAGTGCGGTTCGGCGAGCATCACCAGACCTCCCGGACCGGGCAATCTGCTCCTTCGGGGGGAGCTGCGCTCCGCCAGACGGGACCCGTTGGGGTTTCTTGTTTCCGTGGCCAACCGCTACGGAGACATCGCCTACTTCCAGGGCGGACCGTTTCACGCGTACCTGCTGAGCCATCCGGACCACATTCGTGATGTCCTCACCACGCACCACCACCGCTTCATGAAAGGACAGGGCATTCAGGAGATGAAGCGGCTGCTCGGCGACGGTCTCCTCACCAGCGAGGACCCGCTGCACAAGCGGCAGCGGCGTCTGATTCAACCGATGTTTCACCACACGCGCATCCGCGGATACGGCGACGTGATGGCCACATACGCGGACCAGGTCGGCACCCGTTGGAGCGACGGACAGACGCTCGACCTCCACGACGAGATGATGAAGCTGACGCTTTCCATCGTCGGCAAGTGCCTGTTCGATACCGAGATTGGCGGCGACATCGCAAACCGCGTGGGCGAAGCGCTGGCCGCGGCGCTCGAGCTTTTCGGAAAGTTTCAGAGCTTTCCGTTCACCGATCTCCTGATGCGCTTTCCGTTTCCCTTCCGAAAGCGCTTCATCGAGGCGAAACAGGCCCTCGACTCGATCGTGCTCTCGATGATCGAGGAGCGGCGGCGAACCGGCGAC
>DASVPT010000292.1:0-7769 GCA_036389535.1 Actinomycetota bacterium | reverse complement strand
CCCGCCGCGTCCCTCGCGCACCCGGGGCGACCGAATCGGCAACCCCGCGTCATCCGCTCTTGAGAGGACGTAGTCGACGAGGTCCTGCTGCCGTTGGCGAATGGCCGCCGGTCCGACCTCGGTGATGATGTCCAGGCCGCCCTGCGCGATGAAGGCGACGGGCGCCGCCGGCGTTCCGTGCTCCAGTCGCCGCGCCGTCGGGTGGTAGTCCAGATGCTGGAGGTCGAAGGAGAACGGCTCCCTGGTGGCGAACCACCCGGTGACCAACGGCTCGAGCTCGGGGAGCAGGTCCCGCCTCGCGTAGAGAAAGGTCAGGCCCGGTCCGCCGCACAGCCACTTCAACACGCCGGCTGTATAGAAGTCGCACCCCAGGTCGTGGACGTTTACAGGCACGATCCCCGCACCGTGAAAGTCGTCCACCAAGGACCAGGCGCCCGCTTCGCGGGCCAGCCGGCAGACCTCCTTGGCGTCGATCAATGAACTGGTCCGGTAGAGAACGCGGTTGATCACGACCAGCGCGGTGTTCTCGTCTATGGCGTCGCGGTAGGCCTCGATCGGGATCGTCAAGCCGTCCGGCGATGGCAGGAACACCACCTCGGCGCCGCGGCGCTGAAAGGCCAGCGCGACATGCCCGTTGGTGGGGAAATCGAGCTCGGACAACAGGATCCGCTTGCGGTTGCTGAAGTCCACGCATGACAACACGGCCGACATCGCAAGGGAAACGTTCACCGTGATGGCCAGTTCGTCCGCGTCCGCCCCGACCAGTGATCCGAACGTTCGCTTGACGCTCGCCATGCGCGGGAAGATGTCCTCTACCCAGACGTGGTCCGGCGCGCCCTTGGTGGCCCAGGCGTCCACGTACTCCTGGAGGTAGGCCTGGGATCGCCGTGACACCGGGCCAAGCGAGGCGCTGATCAGATACGCCTTTTGCTTCAGCACCGGAAACTCGTCGCGGTAGCTCAGAAGATCGGTGGTCACCGCTACTGCCCTTCGTGCTTTCGGAGGTAGTCGATGTACAGGGGCCTCAGGGCATCGCCAAGCTCGCCCTCATCGAGGTGAACCAGGTCCTCGATGATGTCGATGATGTTCCCCACCACCACGTGTTCCTCGGCCTCTTCCACATCGCCGGCCGCGGCTTCGGCTGCCGGAATCGCCTTGAGCACCGACCACAGGAATCCGACATCCAAGTGATGCCGGGCCATCTTCATCGCCCGGTCGTGGAGCTCCTTCGAGGAGAGCTGCTCGAGATCCTGACCCTGCGCCACGGGTCCGAGCGTACCGGGTCGTCGGCGCCGGCGCGCGATTGCGGCAGGTCCGGGCGCCTTGCGAGCCGTCGGTACAATGGCGGCGGTGGGCACTGACAGGCTTGTAATTCACGGTGCCCGTGAGCACAACCTGAAGAACATCACCCTCGACCTTCCCCGGGGAAAGCTCATTGTGTTCACGGGGCTCTCCGGCTCGGGAAAGAGCTCGCTTGCCTTCGACACCATCTATGCCGAGGGCCAGCGCCGCTACGTCGAGTCGCTGTCCTCCTATGCCCGGCAGTTCCTCGGTCAGATGGAGAAACCGGACGTCGACTTCATCGAGGGGCTATCGCCGGCCATCTCCATCGACCAGAAATCGACGTCGCGAAACCCGCGGTCCACGGTCGGGACCATCACGGAGATCTACGACTACCTGCGGGTCCTGTACGCCCGGATCGGCCACCCGCACTGCCCGAAATGCGGCCGTCCCATCGGCCGCCAGACGCCCGACCAGATCGTGGACCAGGTCATGCAGTATCCCGAAGGGACCCGGTTCCAGGTGCTGGCGCCCGTGGTTCGAGGGCGAAAGGGCGAGTACGAGCGCCTCCTCGCGGACCTCGGCCGAAAAGGGTTCGCCCGCGCTCGGGTGGACGGCCGAGTGGTCGACCTCTCCGAGAAGGTTCGGCTCGACCGCTACTACAAGCACGACATCGAGGTGGTGGTCGACCGCCTGGTGGCCCGGCCCGACATTCGGCGCCGCGTCGCCGACTCCATCGAGACTGCACTGGAACTCTCCGAGGGCATCGCCGCGGTCGCGGTCGAAACCGACGGCCGGGAAGAGGTCGTCAACTTCAGCCAGAAGCTGGCGTGCACATACGACGGCCTTTCCTTCGACGAGCTCGCCCCCCGAAACTTCTCGTTCAACTCGCCGTACGGGGCCTGCACGACGTGCGACGGTCTGGGCATACGGCTCGAGGTCGATCCCGAGCTCGTCGTGGCGAACCCGGATCTGTCCATCTCCGAAGGCGCGGTCAGCGGATGGTCCGGTCCGCGAGGCGGGTACTGGCACCGCCTGCTCGAAGCCCTGGTCGAAGCGTACGGCGCGTCGGTCAAGACGCCGTGGAAGAAGCTGCCCAAGCACGTTCGGGAAGCCATCCTCTACGGCTCCGACGAAGAGGTGCGGGTCAGCTATCGCAACCGATTCGGCCGTCCGCGTTCGTATCTGACCGTCTTTGAAGGCGTGATCACCAAGCTCGAACGCCGACACGCCGAGGCGGAGACCGACGCGGCACGAGAACGCATGGAGCAGTATATGCGCGAGGTTCCCTGCCGTTCGTGCAAGGGCGCCCGGCTCAAGCCCGAATCGCTGGCCGTGACCGTCGGTGGCCTGAACATCTGGGAGCTCACGCGCCAATGCATCAAGGACGAGGTCGCCTTCATCGAGACTCTGGAGCTCACGGAACGTGAGGAGATGATCGCCGAGCGGATCCTTCGGGAGATCCGGGCGCGGCTGCAGTTCCTGGTGGACGTCGGGCTGGACTACCTCACCCTGGACCGGGCCTCCGCCACGCTGGCCGGGGGAGAGGCGCAGCGGATCCGGCTCGCCACGCAGATCGGCTCGGGGCTCACCGGCGTCCTCTATGTGCTCGATGAGCCATCCATCGGACTCCACCAACGGGACAACCGCCGCCTCATCAACACCTTGGTCCGCCTGCGAGATCTCGGAAACACGTTGATCGTCGTGGAGCACGACGAGGCGACGATCCAGGCGGCGGATTACGTCGTCGACATCGGCCCGGGAGCGGGGGAGCGAGGGGGCGACGTCGTCTACGCGGGAGACCTCGAAGGGCTTCTTCGCGATCCCGAGTCGCTCACGGGCGCATACCTGTCGGGGCGGCGTTCCATCCCCACACCGGAGGTTCGCCGGCAGCCGGCTGGTCCGTGGCTGCGGATCGAAGGGGCCAAGGAGCACAACCTGAAATCCATCGATGTCCAGATTCCTCTCGGGACGTTCGTCTGCGTCACCGGGGTCAGCGGCTCGGGAAAGTCGACCCTCGTCGAAGAGATCGTCCACCGAGCTCTCCTCGCTCGCATCTATCGCTCGAGGGTCGTGCCCGGGAAGCACCGGCGCATCGTGGGATGGGAGAACATCGACAAGGTCATCAACATCGACCAGTCGCCGATCGGCAGAACCCCCCGATCGAACCCCGCCACCTACATCGGCGTGTTCGATCACATCCGTCAGCTGTACTCGATGGTGCCGGAGGCCCGGGTGCGTGGCTATCGGCCCGGTCGGTTCTCCTTCAACGTTCGGGGGGGCCGATGCGAGGCGTGCGCCGGGGACGGTCAGATCAAGATCGAGATGCACTTCCTCCCCGACGTCTACGTCACGTGCGAGGTCTGCAAGGGCAAGCGGTACAACCGCGAGACCCTCGAGGTGAAATACAAGGGCCGGTCGATCGCCGACGTCTTGGCGATGAGCGTGGACCAGGCGCTCGACTTCTTCAGAAACATTCCGGTGATCGCGCGCCACCTTCAGACCATCTCCGATGTGGGCCTGGGATACGTCCGTCTGGGGCAGCCGGCCCCGACTCTGTCCGGAGGGGAAGCGCAACGCGTGAAGCTCGGTGCTGAGCTCTCCAAGCGCGCAACGGGGAAGACCTTCTACATCCTGGACGAGCCGACCACCGGATTGCATTTCGATGATGTTCGGAAGCTGCTTTCGGTTCTGGAGCGCCTGGTCGCCGCCGGCAACACCGTGCTGGTCATCGAGCACAACCCCGATGTCATCAAGACCGCAGACTGGATCGTCGATCTGGGACCCGAGGGCGGCGCCGGAGGAGGCGAAGTGGTGGCCGTGGGACCGCCGGAGGAGATCGCCCGAGCCGAGCGCTCACACACCGGGGCGGTGCTGGCCGAGATCCTGGAGATCCGACATGCAGAGCGGGAACGCGTTGGCGCTCGCGCCTAGGAACGCAATCGAGCGGACAACTCGAAGGCCGCCGGTACAATAGCGCCCGCCTTGGCTCGAACCCGCCACACACCACCGTTGCTGAAGGTCGCGGTCGCGCTTCTCGCCGCCGCGGTGATCGGCGTCGCGTGCGCGCCTCGAGAAGAGCAGCCCGACATCCCCCTTTCGCTCCGGAGCCAGTTCCTGACGTACACACCGGATTCCGTGAATGACGCCGGGCGCGTTCCATCGGTTGCCCTCGACGATCAGGGGAACCCGGTTGTCTCCTATTTGCTCCTCGAAGCGATCCTGAAGAAAGGCGACATCCCGCCCCCCGTCATCCCGGGCCAGCCGCAACCGCCCGCCGTGATGCTGGCAACGCTGACCGCCAAGGGGATCTGGGGCCGCTTCTCGGTGACCCCGCAAAAGAACAGCCCTGCCGAAGGGGACGCGCCGGACCTGGCGAACAAGGAGCGGCAAGTGGGGCCGGCCGTCTCGACCGGCCTTGCCGTCGACGCGCAGGGGAAGCACCACGTCGTTTGGAGCACCGAGAAGGGTGTCTTCTACTCGACCGACGCCGCCGGTTCTTTCGTAGCCCCGGAGCAGGTCACGAAGCAATCGGCTCTGGGAGCGTCCATCGCCGTCGGGGATGACGGAACGCCGTGGGTCTCCTACTACGCGGCCGGCTCGGTGGAGGTCGCGAGCGGTTCCGGTTCGAAGTGGGCGACCCAGTCTGTTGGCAAGGCGACACCGCCCGGAAATCCCTGGACCGCGAGGACGGCTGTCAGGGTGTCCGCGAAGGGTGAGCCGGTCGTCGCGTTCGGTGACAAGGGCGCCACGGTCGTTGCCGCGCGCTCTGGTGGAGGATGGAAGACCGATCGCGTTCCGGGTGCGGGCGGCGTGGCCGTCTCGCTGGCGCTCGACAAGGACGGAAACCCGCACGTCGCGTACTACGACTCGGACGGCGGCGTGCACCACGCCCACTCGGTCGCCGGCGCGGCTTGGGAAGTGACCGATTTGGGACAAACCACGGCGGCATCCCCGCAACCTTCCGCCGGCCAGCAGGGTCCGGAGGATCCGCGGTGGGGAACCAGCATCGCCCTCGACGACGAGGGGACGCACTACATCGTGTGGACGGACACCAAGCAGAGCCGAATCGAGCTATCGACCAATCGGGGAGGGAAGTTCTCCACCCAGTTCGTGTCGAACAGCGAAGGCGGGGCGACACCGAGCATCGCCGTCTCGGCAGACGGACGGTCGGCAGCCATCGCCTGGTACGCGACGGCCGAGGAAGATCTCAACGTGGCGACCAGCGGCCGGAAAGGATTCGCGCTGGCCTTTTCGCCTCAGCCCCCTAGTCGCCCGAGCCCTGGGCAGGCTCCGCCGTCCACGGGAACCGAGGCGGCCTGCAAACCCAAGGGCGGGGCGACGGACCTCAGCATCACCGCGCCGACGGGCGCCGCGGCCTCAGGCTACGACGAGACGTGTTTGGCGGTGGGCGCCGGGAAGGCCTTCACCGTGGGCTTCAAGAACGACGATCAGGGAGTCCCGCACAACTGGTCGCTCTACACCGACTCGTCCGCTCAGGATCGGCCGAAGGGGGCCCCGAGCGACTTCGAGATCGTCACCGGGCCTGGAGAGGCGACCTACAAGCTCCCAGCGCTGGACGAGGGCGATTACTACTTCCATTGTGACGTTCACCCCACCACGATGAGCGGAACGCTCGTGGTGGCGAAGGCCTAGTACGGCTCGACGGCTCGGCCGATTTCGCAACAAAACCCGTCCGCTCCAAGAGCCCGAACAGGCGGCTCCTAGAATTGCTCGTGTGACCGTCCCGCGACCCGATTCCTCGTCGATCCCCGACGCGCCGGGCGCGTACCTCTTCCGAGACCAAGACAGCCGCGTCATCTACGTCGGGAAGGCCATCTCCCTGCGAAAGCGGCTCGCGTCGTACTGGGTTCGGCCGGTTCACCCCCGGACCGAAGCGATGCTGGTGGCGGCCCGATCCGTTGAATGGATCGTGGCCTCGACCGAAGTCGACGCCCTGATGCTCGAGTACAACCTGATCAAGGCGCATCGCCCCCGGTTCAACGTCCGCTATCGAGACGACAAGTCGTACCCGTATCTCGCGCTCACGGTGGGCGAGAAGTGGCCCCGGGCGCGCGTCCTCCGGGGACCGAAACGAAAGGGCGTCCGGTACTTCGGGCCGTACGGTCACGCCTACGCCATTCGGGAAACCCTCGACGCGCTCACCCGGGTCTTTCCAGTTCGGACCTGTTCCAACGCCTTCTTCGACCAGCGGGCCAGGGCGGGACGTCCCTGCCTCTATTACGACATCGGCCGGTGCGCCGGACCCTGTGTCCCCTCGCTCAACGACGTCACCGAAGAGAACTACCGCGACCTCGTCGAGAACCTCTCGTCGTTTCTGGCCGGCGAATACAAGCCCATCCTGTCGCGTCTTGATTCCGAGATGCGAACCGCGGCCGCCGGTCTGGAGTTCGAACGGGCCGCGAAGCTCCGAGATCAGCTGATCGCCGCCCGCAAGGCCATGGCGAGCCAGGAGATGGTGCTGGGTCGGACCGACGACCTCGACGTGGTCGGGATGGAGGAGGACGACCTCGAGGCGGCCTTCCAGGTGTTCTTCGTGCGTCGTGGCCGGATGATGGGGCGACGGGGCTGGGTGGTCGACAAGGTCGAGGCGATCGACGCCCCGCAGCTGATGGCGTCGTTTCTTCGAGAGCTCTACATGGACCGCGACGACATCCCACCACGTGTGCTCGTTCCGGTGTGGCCGGCGGAGCAATCGGTCCTGGAGGAATGGCTGGCGCAGGTCCGCGGTCGTTCGGTTCGGATCTCCATTCCCGCGCGCGGCGACGGCCGGCGGCTCCTTCAAGTGGCCAACCAGAACGCAAAGGAGTCGTTCGCCCGCCACAAGCTCAAACGCGCGTCCGATTTCGCGGCGCGATCCCGGGCCCTCGCGGAGCTCGGCGACGTCCTGGGTCTTCCCATCGCGCCGCTGCGGATCGAGGCGTACGACATCTCGAACCTCGGACCGACCGACAAGGTCGGATCGATGGTCGTCTTCGAGGACGGTCTTCCCAAGCGAACCGACTATCGGCGGTTCGAGATCAAGGGCGTCCCGGGCCAGGACGACTTCGCCAGCATGGAGGAGGTCCTTCGGCGCCGCTTCTCGCGCCTCAACCCCGACGCGAATGCGCAGCAGACCGAAAAGCGAAAACGCCCCGGGCGGTTCGCGTATCCGCCGTCTCTGATCGTGGTTGATGGCGGGCGGGGGCAGCTCTCGGTGGCCGAACGAGTTCTCGCCGACGCGGATCTGTCCATCCCGGCGGTCGGTTTAGCCAAGCGACTGGAAGAGGTCTACCTCCCCGGCCAGCCGCAACCCCTCGAGATCACGCGCGGCTCCGAGGCGCTGTTCATCCTCCAGCACATTCGCGATGAGGCGCACCGATTCGCCATCACGTACCACCGCGGGAAGCGATCGAAGCGAGCGCTGCACTCGCCGCTCGACGATGTGCCCGGGGTGGGCGAAACCAGGAAGAAGGCGCTGCTCAAGC
>DASVPT010000291.1:0-5333 GCA_036389535.1 Actinomycetota bacterium | reverse complement strand
GTCTCCGCATCCTCAACCGCCGACGACGATCCCTCCACCCCGGCCACCACCTCCGACGCTCCCTCCGGCCTCACCCAGTCTGCCGTCTCCACCCAGGTGGCGGGAGGAGGGAACTCCCTGGACGTGGTGGCGGCCTCGGGCGGAGGTTTCACGCAGTGTCCCTCCACCGAACCGAACATCGCCTGGATGAGCGGGTTCGAACACGGAGCCATCGGCTCGTACATGGGAAGCGGGGTCTATGGCGCAGGCGTGTTCTGGCAAGCCGGTATTGCGGGGAACGTGAGCGCCGATTCCGCGGTCAAGCGAAATGGCAACTATTCGATGAAGATCGCTCCATCCGCCTCCACGTCGTACGCATCCATCATTGGGCCGGGCACCTCCTCGGCCTCGGTGCTGCACTTCGCCATCCGGCTGGCGTCGTTGCCGAGCGCCGACGTCAACCTCCTTCGGACTCGAGTCACCACGACCACCAGCTATGCCGCTCTCTTCGGGTACCAACAGAGCTCGAACAAGTTCTACGTCAAGCTGCGTAACGCGAGCGGCGTGTATCAGTCTCCCGTGGTGGCTGCGACGACGGTGACGGCGGGCCAGTGGTATGCCGTCGATCTGAAATGGGACACCTCCACCGCCACGCACAGCATCAACTGGCAGATCGATGGAACAGCTCAGTCCACGGCAACTATGAGCGCGGTGGCAACCAGCACCCATTACGACTACTACTTCGGGACCGACGTCAGCGCGACGTACACCGCCAACTTCGACGACGTCATCATTTCCTACACGGGGTCCAATTACCCGATCCCCGACGGGGCCATCAAGCTTTTGATGCCGGACGGTATGGGGACCAGCAACATCGGGACCACCATCAAGAACGAGACGGGTGGCACCGCGGACCTGGCGACGTGGTGGCAGAAGGTCGATGAAGTGCCGGCCACCTCGAGCACCGACTACATCAAGCAGACCGCGATCGGCTCGGCAAACTATGCCGAGTTCACGATGCAGGACACCAACGACACCTGCATTCGTGGCGTGGAGGCGGTTTCCTTCACGAAGTCTTCGGCCGCCAACAAAGCCAACCAGGCCGCCATCCACATGATGCACGGCGGGGTCGATGCCACGGTCTGGGACTTCAACCTCGGACAGAACCTCGGCACGTCTGGCTTCATCAACGGAATGGGGGCCGTCGTGGCCCCCGTATCCGGCCTGTGGACTCAATCCGAGCTCAACGGCGCGAAGCTGAGAGCCGGATACGCAACCGACGTCCGGACCATCCCCCAATGGGATTCGCTGGCGATCCAGTACTACGTCCCCACCTCGTCCGAGATCGCCGAAGGGGGCGCCGGAACAGAAACCGGCGCCACCGCGTCCACGACCGCGGCGGGCGCCGGTATCGCATGCGGGAACCCGACCGAGCTGGACGGTCGTCCCTGCAGCTACGCCAAGGAGGACTACACCACCGCGGGGCCTCCCATCCTTCGGACCACGGTGGACCTTTCCGGCTCTGGAGCCGGAAAGTGCACCGTCTTCAAGTTCACCCCGAGCACCGCGGCGGGCTCCACCTCCTACGTGTGGGGCAGGCGAACCGCCGGGAGCGGGGGAGCCGGGGCGATCAAGGAATCCGCCGTTCGCTACTACGGGACCAATGAGTTCGGTCAGCTCTGCACGGGGCTTGGCATCGGCGCCGGCCCTGCCGGGTGGCCCGGGTACCTGGTGAAGTACGACGCCGGGTCCACCCCGGCCCAGGTGAGCGCGGAGGCGGGTCTTGGGAGCTCGGCCCCGGTGGCCACACCGGCCGGAACGATCTCTTACTGGAACGGCTCGAGCGTCTCCACCCTGGCCGTATCCACGGCCCAACAGGCCATCCCGGTGTCCGACTTCGCCTACACGGCCAACGGCTACAAGGTCGAGATCATCACGAGCTGCACGGGATGCGGGCTGGCATCGGCGCTCTCCGGCACCTTGCCGGTCGGTGCCACGGGGAATGTGGATCGCACCGATGCCTCCGCCACCGTGGGCGCCCCGGTGGTGGGGGCCTTCCAGTACAAGGTGACCAACGTGTCGACGGGGGCGGTCCTGGCGAACCTCAGGGTGGCGGTGGACCTGGGGAGTCTTACCGCTACCGCCCACTACGCGCCATGAGATTGCACGCTCTCCTTCGTCGAGCACGTCTCCTCAGGCGCAATGAGGACGGCATGACCATCGCTGAGCTCGCCGTGGCGATGCTACTCATGACCATCGCGGCGTCGATTTACCTCGGGACGATGACCTCCGTCTATACCGGAGTCAACCGACAGCAGCGCCGGAGCGAGATCAACGATCAGGCCAGGGCGGCGGTGGAGCAGATCGATCGCGAGGTTCGCTCCGGAAACTTCATCTTGGATTCGGGAACCGGCAATTACCGGTACAACCCGGCAACCGATGTCTTCGCCGCCCCCACGTGCGGTGGGTACGCGTGCGCGGCCAACTTCAGCTTCCGTGTGTACACGCAAGCGAACGCCACGACTCGAACGCCGGCGACGCAGTGCGTCCAATACTTGATAACGGGCCAGAAGCTTCTCCGCCGATCCTGGGCGTCGGGATCGCCAACCAGTTCCGGTTGGCAAACCGTCGCGACCGACATCGTCAATCGTGACCTGACCCCGGCGGTGCCAGCGTTCGCAATGGACACCACGGGCAGCCGAACGCTCAACGTCACCCTGCTCGTCAACAACCGCTTGGGAAAGTCCGACGCGCCGAGGAGCGTTCGTATCGAGACGTCAATCGCCATGCGCAATTACGGCTCAGGCGACCCCTGCACCCCAATCCCGACTAGCTGAGGAGCGTCGAGCGTGTTCAACAAGATCAACAAAGATGAATCCGGAGTAGCTCTGGTGACCGCGGCCGTGGTCTCGATGGTCATCTTCATGCTCTGCCTGGTGGTCGTCCAGTTGAGCATCCACAACACCGAGCGAAGCGGCCAGGACCGCCGGCGAGTCCAGGGTCTCGACGCCGCGGAAGCGGGAGTCGACTACTACTTCTCCTACCTCACCGAGACCGGCGGCAACGACCCGCAGTGCCAGTTCACGAAGACAATGGCCGGGTCCCCTGGGTCGTTCACGGTGACCGCGTACTTTTGGAAGAAGAATGGCGCGCTCTATGACCCCGTGGCCTGCGTCGATCCGGATGGCGCCGGACCGCTGGCTCCTCGCCTCACGTCAGGCGTCGTTCCGGACAAGGTGATGATCTACTCCGAGGGAATCTCCGGAGCGGCCACACCCGTCCGGAAGATGCAGGCGTACGCCGACCTGACTGTGTCCAAGGCGGCGACGTTCGACAACTCGGAGGCCATCTTCGCGCAGAGTTCGGTGAACTTCTCATCGAACGCGCGTCTGGGCGGATCCAAGTACAGCGACGCCAACATTTACTCGAAGGGGAACTACACGCTGGCCGCGAACTCGACGATCTTTGGAAAGGTGACGGCAGAGGGCTCGGTGACGCTCGGCAGCAATTCGGAGATCAAGAAGGAAGTGTGGGCGGGGACGAACATCGTCATGCAGCAGCGGTCGAGCATTGGGAAGAGCATCGGGACCACGGCGGTGGTGGCCACCGCCTCGACCGGGTCGATCGCACTCTCTAATCCCGCGACCATCTATGGAAGTGCGAAGGCGGCCACCACGATCAACGGTGGAACCGTGACGGGCTCTCGAAACACCGGGCAGCCTTCGTCTCCACCGACTCCCCGGCCTTACCCCACGTTCACCTACTGCACGAGCGGATGCACCACCAGTCCCACGACCTGGTCAGACGCCGGGTACACGATCGCCCCGACATTCAGCGGCGCCACAGCCTGCAGTGACGCCGTCAACTACATCAAGAACACGTGGACCAGTGGGAGCCTTCTTGTTCGGATCGCCGCGCCGGGAAGCACCTGCACCACGACGTTTGGGGTCAATACGACGTATAACGTGTACGGCAACCTCGCCGTCATCAGCGATGGCCCGGTGATACTTTCCACGAACTCGCGCTTCGCGCCGAGCCCCTCGACCGGGGTGTACAACGTCTACCTGTACGCTGGCCTTTCGGGCGTTGCGCCGTGCAACTTCACTTCGAATGCGAACAGCGGTTTCAATCCGGGGATCGCCGCTCTTCTCTACGTCCCATCGAACTGCACCATCGATCTCCTCTCCAACAGCACGATCGCTCAGGGCCAACTCATCGGAGGAACGATCAACTTCAAGCACACCGTTGCGATGAACTTCCAGCCGCTCACCGTTCCGGGGGGTGGCGTCGGGGGGTTCAAGCAGGACATCAAGTGCAAGCGTGAGATCGCGTCGTTGCCCTCCATACCGTCCTCCTCTTGTTAGCGGGGGACGGCCTAACAGCGCTCCTGTTCGCGCTCGCCGGGCTCCTCTTCGGGAGCTTTCTGACAGTCGTGATCCATAGGGCTCCTCGGAAGGAACCACTGTCAGGGGGACGGAGTCGCTGCCCCTCGTGTGGCGCAACCATTTCCGCACGAGACAATGTGCCAGTCGTGTCGTACCTCATGCTTCGTGGCCGGTGTCGCCGGTGCGGAGCGAGGATCTCCGCTCGATATCCGCTCATCGAGTTGGCGACTGCGGCGGTGTTCTTGGCCGCGGCGCTCGCGTTTGCCGACGTGGTGGTCGCGGCGATCATGGCGTTGTTCCTCTCGATCCTCCTGGCGCTGGCACTCGTGGACGTCGAGAGCCGGGTCATTCCCAACGCCGTGGTCTACCCGAGCCTGGGGCTGTTTGGGGCGGCCTTGGTCGTTGCCGCGGCCACATCGCGCCACGTCGATCTGCTGCGTGCAGTTCTCGGGTTGTTGATCTTTGGCGGTGGCTTGCTACTCGTCGCGCTTGCTCGAGCGGGCGGGATGGGCATGGGCGACGTCAAGCTCGCCGGCCTCATCGGACTCGTCCTGGGGAGCCAGGGCCTCCAATATGTCGCGGTGGCCGCCGGGCTTGCCATCCTGATCGGAGGGGTCGCCGCCGTCGGCGTCCTGGCGGCGAGACGCTCGATGAAATCGACGATGCCCTTCGGCCCGTACCTGGTGGCCGGCGCGTTCGGCGCCGCGATATGGGGGGGTCCCCTCGCTCGTGCGTATCTCTCGCTTCTTCGCTGACCTGAGCCGTCCTATAGGGCCTGGCTAGCCAGAGCGGCGCACATCGGCCGGACATCGATGTTTCCGCCGCCCAGTGTGCCGGCCTCTGTATGCCCGCCCGGCTCGCTCGCGGTCACGTACGTCACGAAGAAGTCGCCAGACTGCCCGTTGTCCGTAACGAAGACGAGGAACGCGGCTGACTCGCCGTTCACCTCACCCGAACGAAGATATGGCG
>DASVPT010000290.1:0-12989 GCA_036389535.1 Actinomycetota bacterium | reverse complement strand
GGGACCCGAATCGAATGCGACTTCGCGGTGGTTGGCGTGGGGATCCAACCGGCGACCGACGTCGTCGAAGGGTCTGAGGTCGCGGTCGAGAACGGCATCCTGGTCGATGAGCATTGCCGGACCAGCGTCCCGGACGTCTTCGCCGCCGGCGACGTGGCAAATCACGTTCATCCCCTGTTCGGTCGCCGGATGCGCGTCGAGCACTATGACAACGCGTTGAAGCAGGGTGCTGCCGCAGCGCGGAACATGATGGGGACCCCGACGGTGTTCGACGATCCGCACTGGTTCTGGTCGGACCAGTTCGACGTCAACCTTCAGTACATGGGATACGCCACGGAATGGGACGAGCTGGTCGTCCGGGGGAGCCAAGAGGACCGAAACTTCGTCGGGTTCTACGTGAAAGACGGCTTGGTCGACGCAGTCATGGGGATGAACCGAGGGCGGGACGTCCGCCGGTCGGCTGGGCTCATTCGAAGCAGGAAGCCGGTCGACTCGGCGGCCCTACGGGACGAAGATGTGGACCTCAAGGAACTTGGAAAACGTCTCGCCGGCCAGGGAGCGTGATGCGGTGAAGATCGGAATGGTGGGGCTGGGACGGATGGGCGGCAGCATGACCGTTCGGCTTCTGCGAAACGGTCACGAAGTCGTCGCGTTCGACCCGGTGGAAGAGGCTCGTCTCACGGCCGGGGAGGCTGGGGCGAAGACCGGCGCGTCGCTCGAAGAGATGGTCGAAGCCCTCGAGCCGCCAAGGATCGTCTGGCTCATGGTTCCCGCCGGCCGCGTCACCGAAGACAGCATCAACAAACTGACCACCCTGCTGGCCGAGGGCGACACGATCATCGACGGAGGCAACTCCAACTGGAAGGAGTCGCGTCGGCGGTCCGAGGAGCTCAAAGAGAAGGGCATCGCGTTCCTCGACTGCGGAACCTCCGGCGGGGTCTACGGCCTCGAGAACGGCTATTGCCTGATGGTGGGCGGCGACCACGAGGCGTTCGATCGAGCCGAGCCGGTCTTCGCCGCCCTCGCTCCGGAGAACGGTTACGCGTGGGTCGGGGACTCGGGCGCGGGCCACTTCGTGAAGATGGTCCACAACGGCATCGAGTACGGGCTCCTCGCCGCCTACGCGGAGGGGTTCGAGCTCATGAAGGGCATGTCAGAGTTCGAGCTCGACCTTCCCACGATCGCCGGGATCTGGCGGTACGGGAGCGTGGTGCGGTCCTGGCTCCTCGACCTGCTCGTCGAGGCGTATGAGACCGACGCGGACCTGAGCCACGTCTCCGGGTACGTGGAGGATTCGGGCGAGGGCCGCTGGACCGTGACCACGGCGATCGAAGAGGGGATTCCGGCACCGATCACAGCTCTGGCGCTGTTCAACCGGTTCGCCTCGCGGCAGGACGAGTCGTATGCGGCCAAGGTCATCGCCGCGCTCCGCCACGAGTTCGGTGGGCACGCCATCCGCAAGGGGCGCTCCGCCGAGGCCCGTCCCGGAGGCGAGCTGTGACGTTGCCCACAGGAATGCCGGGGAGCGACTCATGGTGAGCGCCAAGCCCGCCGACCCACAGGCGGTGGTGATCTTCGGAGCGTCAGGCGACCTCGCCCGGCGCAAGCTTCTCCCGGCCTTTTACCACCTGTTCCTGGAGGGCCTGCTGCCCCAGGGGTTCGGGATCGTCGGCTACGCGCGAAGCGAGATGACCGACGACGAGTTTCGCCAGTACGCGGCCGATGCGGTGAAGGAGTTTGGCAACGTCGATCCATCGGGAGAGGAGTGGCAGGAGTTCCAGAAGCGCCTGGCGTATACCGCGGGTGAGTTCGACAGCGAGGGGGCGATGGAGGACCTCCGCGAGCGGCTCGAGTCGTGCGATCGCGACCTCGGGACCGATGGTGGTCGGTTCTACTACTGCTCAACGCCCCCGGCGGTCTATCCCCTGATCGTCCAGAGGCTGGCGGAAAGCGGCATGCAGGAAAACGGGAAGATCGTCGTCGAGAAGCCCTTCGGTCACGACCTCGAAAGCGCTCGGGAGCTCAACGACCAGCTGCACGAGGTGTTCGACGAGTCGCAGATCTTTCGAATCGACCACTACCTGGGGAAGGAGACCATTCAGAACATCCTGGCGTTCAGGTTCACGAACGGGATGTTCGAACCGAGCTGGAACCGCCGCTACGTGGACAACGTCCAGATCACGGTGGCGGAGGAGATCGGCGTTGAGGGCCGAGGCGCGTTTTACGAGGAGACCGGCGCCATTCGCGACATGGTCCAGACGCACCTGTTTCAGGTGCTCACCTTCATGGCCATGGAGCCGCCGGTCTCGTTCGACCCGGATCGTCTTCGCGACGAGAAGGTCAAGGTTCTGCGTGGGATGACCCCCGTCAACCCGGCCAAGCTCATTCGGGGCCAGTACCGCGGGTACCGCGACGAAGAGGACGTCGCGTCGGATTCCGACGTCGAGACGTTCGCCGCCATGGAGCTCGAGATCGAAACGTGGCGGTGGAAGGGCGTCCCGTTCTACCTGAGAACCGGCAAGAGCATGAAACGCAAGGTCACCGAGATCGGCATCTCATTCCGGCACGTGCCGTACAACGTCTTTCGGGGGGTGGATCCAACGCCGACACCGCTGGGCCGGGACGCGCTCATCTTCCGGATCCAGCCAAACGAAGGGATCTCGCTGGCCCTGAACGTGAAGCGGCCGGGATTGGGCCTCGAGCTCGACCGCGCAACCCTCGACTTCGACTACGACCGGCGGTGGCAAACGCCGTTGGTAGACGCGTACGAGCTCCTCATTCTGGAGGCGATGGAAGGAGATCACACGCTCTTCATCCGGGAGGACGAGGTCGAGCGAGCCTGGGAAGTGCTGATGCCGGTCCTCGACAATCCGCCGCCGGTGGTCCCGTACGAGCCCGGATCTTGGGGCCCCGAGGGGGCGGACGAGCTCATCCTTCCCCACCACTGGCACGTGCTTCCCGGGCCAGAGACCTAGCGCCCGAAGCTCTCAGCCGCGAGCGAGCGGCTTGGTGGGATCCCGCCCCCATTCCTCCCACGAGGCGTCGTACAGCGCGGCGTCTTCCACACCGGCTCGTACCAAAGCGAACAGGAGCGCCGAAGCCGAAATCCCAACGCCGCAATAGGTGATGGCCTTCGACCGAGGTTCCACGCCGGTGGCCGCGAAAAGTTCTCGGAGCTCCTCCGGCGACTTCATGGTTCGGTCTTCGCGATAGAGCTCGGTGACGGGGACGCTGGCCGCCCACGGGACCCGGCCCGCTCGGATCGCACCGCGCGGCGTGCGGGCGGTCCCGTCGGGCCCGGCCGGGACCGGCCCCGCCTCGAACCACACCGCTTCACCCCTGAATTGATCAGCGGGTCGCGAGTCGAGAACGACCGTTTCGGGGTCGCGCTCCGCGGCCACGATGTCGTCCGCGGTCGCGACGCCCGGCCGCACTGGTCGACCCGGCGTCCACGTCGCACGGTGAACCGACCGTGGCTCGGCGCTCAACGGTCGGCCTTCGGCCGTCCATTTCTCGAATCCCCCATCGAGGACTCGAACCTGGTCGTGTCCGTACATACGCGCCGCCCACCACAGCCGGTACGGCCCTGAGCCGAATCCATCGCTGTACGCGATGACCGTCGCGCCATCGCCGATGCCACGAACTTCCATGGCCTCGCGGAAGACGCCGGGCGGGGCGAGCATGAAGGCAATCGGATTGGAGCGGTCGACGATGTCGGTGGTCCAGTCGAGGAAGACAGCGCCCGGAATATGACCCCTGCGGAAGATCTCTTCGGCGGAACCGTCCTCGCGCCATCGCATGTCCACGACGACGACGTCCGGATCGCCGAGACGATCGGCGAGCCATTCGGTGCTGACCAGCACGGCGCCGAGCTTAGCCGCTCGAAACCGGCGTTTTGTACGCTTTGGTCCCGCTTGAGGACATCGACCGCAAGGGAGGTATCAACGTGTCGTCGGAAATCGACCGTGCTCTGTTCGACAAGGCCCTGGACATCACCGCGAGCGCGCTGCGCGGCTCCATGGGTGGTGACAAGAGCCAGCCACCGTCCTACGCGGCCGAGCTGTTCAAGGAAGTCTGGAACGCGGTGAAGGAAGGAGCGAAGGACCTTCCCGAACGACCGCGAGCCGGCTTCTGATCAAACGTTGGGGTCGCAGCTCGGGACGGGTGCGGCTAGTCGATCAGCGCGACGGGAAGTTGGCCAGCATCCCTCCGAGCCTTGTCCGGCGCGGAATCGAGATCCGACAGTAGCTTGAAACGCGTCTTCTCGAGATCGATGCCCAGGTGCTCGCGTCCTGGTCCTCGAGCCGCTCGAGCAGCTGTTTCGTCGCGAGCGTCGTTCCGGGCAGCGCCGAAGCCTCCACCCGAGCTCCTTCGTTCACTTCGTCGCCGAGGGCAGTCACATCGAGCCGGCCGCCCGGAACCAGCTGGCCCATGTAAAGGCTCGCGCCCCAATGGACGCCGATCCGCATGAGGCAATCGTTCTCCACGAACTCACCGAATACCGTTCGCGACGTTTCGTGAATCCTGCGAGCGGCGCGGATCGCCGCTGCCGCGGCACGAGATGGCGAGCCGAGATCTTCGGCGAGAAAGAACGCCGACGCGCCGTCACCGGCGTGCTTCCCGACGATCCCGCACTCCGCGGCGATGGCTGCGTCGATCCCGGTCCAGAGGCTCCGGACCATTCGGAAATAGACGGCACTGGACAGCTCCCGAGAGAGCTTCCCTGATCCCTGCAGGTCGCAGAAGAGCACCGCCGCCTGCTGCGGCTGCGGATCGACGAGCCGAGCCATGCGGCGATACATCTCCTGATCGCCTCGGACGAGAAGAGTCATGAGGTTCGGGTTGACGTCGGTGAAGAAGATCCACAGGGCTCCGAGCGGCAATCCATGGTCATCGTGGATTCGGATGACGGAGAAGGCCACGCCGTAGCTCGGAAGCTCGGGGTCTTCCGGATCCGTGTACTGGAAGGAGCTCGACCAGACCAGCGGAACCTCTTGGGCGGGCTCGATGTCATCCACCAGGGACGAAAACGGCTCCGGGAGGACGTCGCGTAGCTTGCTCCCGCGCTCGTCGAAGATCTTCATGAAGAAGGGCGCGAGCTCGGTGAAAAGCTGGACCTGGCTCTCCGGCGAGACGGTCTGCCGCCACTCGTCCAGAACCCAGGCCAGCAGCACGTTCTGGCCGTATCCGAGGTCGGCGTTCTCATCGACCCGGATGAAGTTCCGAAGCGACGTCGAGACCCACTGGAGCTGCCAGTCGGCGTCGGTGATGAGCGCGGACCAATCGAGCTGTTCGAGTTGCTCTGCCCAGTCGCTGAGAGGAGGGGCGAGGTCGCGGGTCGCTGCTTTCACCCGCCCATTATGACCGATGGTCACTCGCGGAAGCGACCTCAACGCAAGGAGCCCCTGGGTTCACGCTTGAGCTGGCAACGGCCTGGCCGGTCAGGCGCCCTTGAGCGCGGGCAGCACTCGTTCCGCGAAGAGCTCCATGGCGCGCGACGAAGTGTCGAAGTCCATGCCCGGGTAGTGAAGCCGGACGATGAGATGGAAGTCACGGCGTCCACCGGCGAAGGCCTCGGCCATCGGACGAAGCGCCGACGCGACTTCCTGAGGTGACCCGGTCGGCGTCATTCGCCGGATCCGCTCCTCGTCCGGCGGCGGGAGGACGAGGTCCTTGCCGGGCGTGTCCGCTCCCTGGTCCCAGGCTCCGTAGACGCCGAGCTGATGCGCGGCGCCGTCCTTGACGACCTCCCAGGCGTCGGCTTCATCCCACACGAAGACGTTCTGGAGCTGCGCCAGATCCAGGGCTTCGACGTTTCGTCCGGCGTTCCTCGCGCCTGATTCGGCGATCTGGAAATCGTGTGCCATGCGGTCGATGTCGCCGCCCCGGGTTCGGATGTAGCCGTCACTGATCCGCCCCGCCCGGCGAATGGCCGGCTCGGCGCTGCCGGCGAGCCAGATCGGAGGCCCCTGGTCGGTCGCCGGCGGTGGCATCACCCGAACCTGATCGAACGAGTAGATCTTTCCGTCGTAGCTGAAGCGTTCGCCCGTCCACGCGAGGCGGAGGATGTCGATCGTCTCGACGGTCCTTCGGACCCGCTCCTTGAGCGGCACGCCAAACATTCGGAACTCTTCCTCCCGCCACGCCAGCCCCAGGCCAAGGATGAGGCGCCCCCCGGATATGAGGTCCACGGTCGCCGCGTCCTCGGCCAGGCGCAGCGGGTGGTGGAACGGAGTGAGGAGAACGCCCGTCCCCAGCTTCACGTGGTCCGTCGCGGCGGCGAGGGCCGCCAGCGTGGGAAGAAGCGAAGGCATGTAGCCGTCCGAGGACCCATGATGCTCGCTCACCCATACCGAATCGAACCCGAGCGTCTCGGCAAGCCGGGCGAGGTCGAGCGTCTCGCGATACTCCTGAGCGAAGGTCCGTGAGGTCCCCGGAGGCAGCTGCGCGGTGAACAGACCGAGACCGACGTGGAGGGCCATCGAGACGGAAACCTTACCTGTAATGTGGCTGAAGGTTCGTGAATCGAGCGAAGCGGAGGCGATCACGGTGGCGATGACGGCCGAGAAAGTTGACCTTTGGAACGAGCTGGCGGCCCAGCTCAGCGTGGACAGCATTCGATCCTCCACCGCGGCCGGCTCGGGACATCCGACGTCTTCGATGTCCGCGGCGCATCTGGCGGCGGTGCTGTTCTCCGATTATTTCCGGTATGACGTCGAGGATCCGAAGAACCCCGCCAACGACCGCTTCGTGCTCTCGAAAGGGCACGCCTCGCCGCTCCTCTATTCGATCCTGAAGGCCATCGGAGCGATCAGCGACGACGACCTGCTGACGTTTCGAAAGTTCGGCAGCCCGCTCCAGGGGCACCCCGCGCCGATCCCGGACATGCCCTGGGTGGACGTGGCCACGGGGTCGTTGGGTCAGGGCCTCCCGATCGGATTGGGGATGGCGCTCGCCATGCGCCTGGACGGCCTTCCGAGCCGGGTCTGGGTGTTGATGGGCGACTCGGAGATCGCCGAGGGGTCCGTATGGGAGGCGATGGAGAACGCCTCGCACAAGCTGGTCCGCAACCTGATCGCCGTTCTGGATATGAATCGGCTCGGTCAGCGCGGCCCAACGATGCTCGAGTGGGACGGAGAGACGTACGCCGCACGAGCCCGAGCCTTCGGGTGGCAAGCCCTCATGATCGACGGGCACGACGTCGAGGCCATCGACGCGGCGTACCGCGAAGCAACCAGCGGAACCGGCCCAACGCTGATCGTCGCCCGGACGGTGAAGGGGCACGGCGTGTCGTTCCTCGCCGACGCCGAAGGCTGGCATGGCAAGTCGGTACCTGAAGAGGATGCGGCGAAGGCGATCAAGGAGCTGGGCGGGGAGCGGTCGATGACGATCCAACCACTGAAGCCCGACGCGATCGGTGAACCCGAGCGATACACCGCCGCCTCGTACGAGCGTCCGACGTTCGATGAGGACGAGGCGACCAGAAAGGCGTTCGGGAAGGCGCTCGCCGCGCTGGCGCCGGTTCGCCCCGAGCTGGTCGTTCTGGACGGCGAAGTGTCGAACTCGACCAACACCGAAGATTTCGAGAAGGCCGCGCCGGAGCGGTTCTTCGAGATGTACATCGCCGAGCAGGCCATGCTCGGTGCGGCTGTCGGCCTTCAGGCGCTCGGAAAACGCCCCGTCGCCGCGAGCTTCGGCGCGTTCCTCACCCGCGCCTACGACTTCATCCGGATGGGAGCGGTGAGCCGGGCGAATCTCGCGCTGTGTGGGTCACACGCCGGCGTCTCGATTGGCGAGGACGGTCCGTCGCAGATGGGTCTCGAGGACCTGGCCATGATGCGTGCAGTCCAAGGGTCCACCGTTCTGTACCCTGCCGATGGAAACGCGACGACGCGGTTGGTCGAGGAGATCCTCGACCGTGACGGGATCTCCTACATCCGGACGACCCGGGAGAAGACCCCGAAGCTCTACGGCGCGGACGAGGAATTTCCGGTCGGTGGCAGCAAGACCGTTCGGTCGAGCGAGCAAGACGACGTCACGCTGGTCGGAGCCGGGGTGACGCTGTTTGAGGCGCTGAAGGCGGGCGACCAGCTCGGCGGCGAGGGGATTTCGGCCCGCGTCATCGACGCCTATTCGGTGAAGCCCATCGACGGTGCGACGCTTCGGCGGGCGCTCCAGGAGACCGGCGCGTTGATCGTCGTGGAGGACCATTGGATCGAAGGCGGCATCGGGGACGCGGTTCTGGAGGCGCTGGCCGACGACGGCGCGGAGCTCTCGGGTCGAGTCGTGAAGATCGGCGTTCGGGAGATGCCGGGATCCGGAACAGCGGAGGAGCTCCGAGCCTGGGCCGGAATCTCGGCCGAGAAGATCGCCGAAGCCGCGCGCTCGCTGGCCGGGCGATAGCCCCGGGGTCTTTGACACGCTGACCGGCGGCGAGTGATACTCCGCCCCTCCGAGAGAGAGGGGGATCAGTGCCTCGGAACGTACCGCGGCGATTCTGGCTGCTGGCTTTACCCGTAGGCGTAGCTTTGGTGGCATCCATCATGGTGCCGTTGGCCCTGGCCCAGGGCCGGCTCGCCGGTGTGCTTGGCAGCCCGGTGACACAGACTGATACAAGCCCCAGCCGATGTTTCCTCAGGAATGGCCCGTCGCACCCCCTGGAGCTGAACACCCAGGAGGTCGGCGATCGGTTCAAGAGCATCGCGATGGAGAAGGAAGTCTTCTCCTGCAACGACAACGCGCAGGCCGTCGACGTGGAGACCTTCATCGAGGTGGTCGAGCGGGTGAAGGACGGAGACGACGACGATCACGCGGCCGACCAGGTGGTTCAAGAGTCACGGCGGATCGAAACCGCGACCTGTATCAAGGACTTCATCAGCGGCTACGTGGCGTGCAGCAACCAGAAGTCCATCCCCACGACGACGACCAACGCGGCCGATCTCTTTGGTGGCGACTGCGGTCCGTCGGAAAGCCAGCCGGACGATCCGGTGGAGATGACCAGCGAGGAGACCGACGGGGTCGTCAAGACCATCAAGGTTGAGAAGGAGGTTCTGACGAACTGCTACCCGCCCGAAGGGGGCGGTGGCGCGGGTGCGCAGGGAACCCTCCTTGCGAGCGGCGTCGCGGACCTCTACCTCTTCACGGAGATCATCGAGGCGCAGAAGGGCGGGACCATCAAACCGGTCCAGCGGCGCTTCGACGGGGTCATCTGCTACAAGAACACGACCGGTGGAGAGAGTGACGCAGACCCACCGGGGATCATCAGCTGCCAGACGTTCAGGCCGCTGAATGCGCCACCGACTCCGGACTAGGGCAAACGAACACGACGCACGTGAGATAGTCGGGAGCTCCGGCGGTTTCAACCGCCGGAGCTCCTTCTTTTTCGGATCAGCGCCCGGCCTTCGTGACCGTCTAGCCGCCCCAATTCCTTCGTGTGAGCAGGCGACCAACTGGCTATCTTCTGAGGACCTGATGAGCGACCCGAACGCAGAGGGAGCCCGCCCCGGCGAGGGAGCGCTGAGCTTCAGCCACTCCGGTCACCGGTACATCCTCGGCTACGGCCGGGACTTCTTCGGCATCTGGGATCGGGAGAAGCCCGGCGGCCCGGTCCTTCGTTTCCCCCGGACGGATGAGGGATGGAACCAGGCCTGGAACAGCTTCGTGGCTTGGGAGCCGCGGAATATCGAAGTACCCCAAGCAGGAACTCCTCCGGACGCACGGGAACGGGTGCGTCCCTTCACCTCCGCTCACGCCCCCGCCATGTGGACGGTGGGGCTCGTGTTGCTCGCCGTTCTGCTCGCGTTGGCGGCGGCCGGAACGTGGGCCTCGCACATCGCCGCACTCTCGCGTTTCGAAGGCACGACCCTGTCCGCCGAGCTCCAACAGAGCGAGGATCGCGCCGAAGCCCTCGCCACCATCATGACCGTGTTCATCTTCGTGCCGGGCATTGCGTGGCTCATTTGGCAGCATCACGCTCACCGCAACCTTCGCGCGCTCGGGGCGACGGACCTTCGCTACAGCCCCGGTTGGGTTGCCGGCTGGTGGTTCATCCCGTTCGCGAACGTCGTCATGCCGTATCTCACGATGCGGGAACTGTGGAAGGCGAGCGATCCCGAGGCGGGTGCAGTCGAGTGGAAGATGAACAAGAAGACCTGGCTTCTCCCGCTGTGGTGGGGCACATGGCTGGGGCGGCTGTTCACATCGCAAGTCGGGAACTTCGTCGGTCGATCCCGAAGTGTCTCCACCCTCATCACTGGGTGGGCATGGTTCACCGGGTTCGCCGTATTCACAGCCGTTGCGGGCATCCTCGCCATCACGCTCGTTCGGAGCATCGACACGCGCCAGGAGCGGAAGCATCAGCGCGTGGTGGCGCTATCGCGCGGAGCACCGGCCGCGTAGGCGCCCCGGCCGTGTCGTTTCCGCTGGAACACAACCGTGGCTGAGCTCCAGACGGAAGACGCCACCCTTCACGTTGAGGTGGAGGGGGAAGGCGAGCCGGTGAGCGTCCTCGCCCACGGCCTCACCAGCTCGTGCCTCGAGCTCGCGGAGCTCACGCCGTTCGTTCCCGGGACGAAGGTCAGGTTCTGCTTCCGCGGCCACGGACACAGCTCGTCTCCCGAGCACGGCTATCGATTCGACGACTTCGCCAGAGACGTTCGGGCCGTTGCCGACACGTACGGCGCGGATGTCGCCTTCGGGACTTCGCTCGGAGCCGGTGCCATCGGCCGCCTGGTCACCTACGGCGATCCCCATCGATTCAAGAAGTTGGTCTTTCTCTTGCCGGCCGGCCTCGATCGCCCCTTCCGGTACAAGGAGCGGATGCTTCGGATGGCAGAGCTGGTCGACGGGAAGACGCCTGAGGAGGCCATCGAAGCGGTCCTCTCCGATCCGACGCGGGTAGCGAACTACGAACAGCTCCCGTGGCTCCGAGAGTTCGATCATCGGCTGCTTCAAGGGCTGAATCCGGTCGGCGTCCCCCGTGCGATCCGCGAGATCATCAACGACTGGCCGCTCCGGGACCGCGAAGACGCGCGAAGGGTCACGGCTCCGACGCTGATCATCTCTCGCGAAGGAGACGTCATCCACCCGGCGAAGGTCGGCCGGATCCTCGCAGAGATCATGCCGAACGCCGAGCTGATGATGTTCCCGGACGCCGGTTCGATGTACGCGGCCATCCCGACCATCGTCGCCCGGGTCTCCGACTTCCTTCTCTCCTGAATCTCGTGGACGGAATCGCGGACGGCGAGCTGGAGACCGCCGGCGAGATGGCCGCGGCCATAACCGCTGGCGAGGTTTCATCGGTCGAGCTGGTGGAGCGGTCCCTGCGGAGAGCTCACGCCTGGCAGCCGGTGACGAACGCCTTCTCGCAGTTCTGGGACGACGAAGCGACCGCGCGTGGCCGCGCATCGCAGCGGAATTACGGGGGTGGGCCGGCAGCAGGGGTACCGCTTGCGGTCAAGGATCTCTTCGACGTCGCGGACCACGAGACCACCGGCTGCAGCCGAGCCTACGCCGGGAACGTGGCGGCCGGTGACGCTGCCGTGATCGCGAGGCTGCGGGCGGCGGGAACCATCTTCATCGGGAAGACCAATCAGCACGAGCTCGCGGCGGGCGGTTCGAACGCCGTCTCCGCATGCGGCCCGACGGCGAATCCGTGGGATGCCACCCGGATCACCGGGGGTTCGAGCGGAGGTTCCGGGGCCGCGGTGGCCGCCGGCGTCGTTCCCTGGGCGCTCGGTTCGGATACGGGCGGTTCCATCCGGATCCCCTCGTCGATGTGCGGAACGTTCGGCCTCAAGCCGACGACAGGGCAGCTGTCGCTGGACGGCGTGCTCCCGTTGGCGCCGTCGTTGGACTGCCCGGGGCCGATCGCGGCGACTGCCGCCGATCTTCGGCTTCTCTACGAGATCATGGCCGGCCGCGACACGACCGGCAGCGCCGCCGACGCCGACCTCGAGGACGTCGCCATCGGTGTTCCGGACGGCTTTTTCGCCCATCGCATCCATGGGAACGCCCTCCAGGTGGTGCATGAGGCGGCCCGAACGTTCGAGGGAGCCGGAGCGCGTGTCGACGCGGTCGACGGAACGGGCATCGAAGACAGCCGAAGGGTGTGGAGCCGCATCTGCTATCCGGAGTTCGCCGCTGCGCATCCGGACCTTCGCGACCGGCTCGATCTGTTGGCGCCACAGGTCCGGGGATGGATCGAGGAGGGGCTCGCCCTCCCTTCGGCCGAGCGCGAGAACGCCGCCCGGCGGCGCCAGGAGATTCGACGGTGGTTCGCCGAGCGGCTCCAGACGTTCGACGCGCTGCTCATCCCGACCACGCCATATCCGGCGCCGCCCAGCGACGCCGTCTCCGTCGACCTCGGCAACGGTGAAACCGTCCAGATCGCCTCGGTCGGGCCGGGGTGGCTGACGTGTTCGGTGAATGTGGCCGGCTTCCCGGCGGTCAACCTCCCCGCCGGGAAGTCGCCGGAGGGTCTTCCCATCGGCGTCTCGCTCGTCGGCATCCCGGATGACGAGCCGCGACTCCTCCGTCTGGCCGCCCGGTGGGAGGCCGCCGCAGGCTACACGTCGCCGCGGCCGGCACTTCTGGAAGCTGAGCGGTAGCCGGCATGGCGGAACAGACCAGGAAGGGGCCGCGAGGCGATCTTGCCGGCGGGGGGTTCATCCTCCTCACGTCTCTGCAGTTCGGCGCGGTCGTCGTGTTGGGGCGTGTCGCGGCGCGCTCAGACCTCCCGGTTCCGTCATTCCTGGCGTTCAGGTTCGCGGTGGGCGCGGTGGTCCTGGCCGTTGCCCTCACGCTTCTGCGGCAATCGCTACAGCCTGTGCAAGGGGAGCGATTGGGCCTCGTGCTCCTCGGGATGATGGGCTACGCGGTCGAATCCGCGTTCTTCTTCGCCGGGCTCCATCACGGCACGGCGGCCGCCGTCACGCTGCTGTTCTTCACCTATCCGGTGCTCGTCTCATTGATCAATCTCGCTCAGGGGA
>DASVPT010000289.1:0-2094 GCA_036389535.1 Actinomycetota bacterium | reverse complement strand
CGCCGCTCGAACCGAGCGGATCCACATCGGAACGAACGTCCTGGGGCTGCCCTATCGGCACCCCACCGTGACGGCAAAGATGGCCGAAACCATCCACAGGCTCTCGGACGGCCGCTTCGTCCTCGGCCTGGGCGGCGGCGCCTCCGACGCCGAGTTCAGGGCGTGGGGCCTCGGCGTTCGAACCCGGTCAGAGAAGGTCGATGCCTTGGCCGAGGCGATGGAGATCATCCGCGGGATGTGGTCTCGCCCGCATTTCAGCTTTGACGGTCAGCACTACCGGACGGAGGAAGCGCAGCTCGAACCGAAGCCGGCCGAGCGAATCCCGATCTGGCTTGGGGTGTACGGCAAACGAAGCCTCGCGCTGGCCGGGAGAGTCGCCGACGGGTGGATCCCCTCACTCCCCTTTGCGCCCCCGCCGAAGGTGGCCGCGATGCGAGACCGAATCCGGCGCGCCGCTGAGGATGCGGGACGCGATCCCGCCGCGCTCACCTATGCGTACAACGTCCCCGTGTTGGTTCAGGACGGCGCGGCCGACCCGCAGGGCAGGACCGTCGCGGGTTCGGTGCGCGACGTCGCGGAACGGGTGGCTGCCTTCGTCGCGATGGGCTTCCGTTGCTTGATCCTTTCGCCTCGCGGCGATCGAACCGGCGGTCGGGAACGGCTGGCGTCTGAGGTTTTGCCGCTCGTTCGGGAAATCGCCGAAGAGAGCGCCTGAGAGGAATCACTCCCGCCCCCAAGGTGTTGACGAGATGAAGATGGACCCCCGGCGAGTGATCCGCAGCTATCTCGTGATCAGCGGCCTCTTCACGGTCTCGGCGTCACTGATCTGGGGAATCAACACCCTCTTCCTGCTGCACGCCGGATTGAGCATCTTCGAGGTGTTCGTGGCGAACGCCGCCTTCACCGCGGCCATGGCGGCGTTCGAGGTCCCGACGGGGGTCGTGGCCGACACCCTTGGGCGCCGGACGTCGTTCCTTCTCTCCGAATCAACGCTTGCCGTCGGAACGCTCGCCTACGTGGGGGTGGCCGCCATCCACGGCGGCCTCCTGTTGTTTTGCCTCGCCGGAGTGATTCTCGGGCTGGGCTACACGTTCTACTCGGGTGCCGTCGAGGCATGGCTCGTCGACGCGCTGAAGGCCACGGGCTACCGCCAGGAGCTCGACCGGGTCTTCGCGCGCGCCTCGATGGTCTCGAGCGTCGCCATGATCGTCGGAACGATCGGCGGCGGGGTGCTGGGCCAGGCGGATCTGGCGTTTCCCTACCTGGCCAGAACCGCGTTCGTCCTCGTCGCGCTGGGCGTGGGTTTTCGAACCATGCACGACATTGGATTCACCCCGCGCGCGCTGAAAGTTCGCGGGATCGTCGGCGAGATGCGAAAGGTCGGCCGCGCCGGGATCACGTACGGGTGGCGCTCCCCGGCCGTCCGACTGCTGGTGATGGAATCCTTCCTCGCGTATGCGTTCTTCTCGTGGGCATGGTACGCGTGGCAGCCGTACTTCCTGGAGCTCTACGGCAGAAACGCGATCTGGATCGCGGGAGTGATCGCCGCGCTGTTCTCCTTGGCGAGCATCGCCGGGAATACGCTAGTCGGCCGGTTGGCTCGCCCGGGCCGCCGGCGAACCAGCATCCTGCTCGGCGCTTCAGCCGCGACCACGATCACCATGGTGGCCACGGGCGCGATTCGCTCGTTCTGGATCACCGTCCCGATCTTCTTGCTGGGCGCCGTGGCCGGAGGCGTGCTCCAGCCGGTTCGTCAGACCTACCTCCACGGGTCGATCCCAACCTCCGAGCGAGCCACGCTCGTCTCGTTCGACTCGCTCGTCGGGAGCCTCGGAAGCGTCGGCGGGCAGACCGGTCTGGGCTACCTGTCCCAGGTTCAGTCGGTGCCCGCCGGTTTCGTGGTCGGTGGACTGGCGACCGTCTTCACCATTCCTCTCTTCGTGCGCCTCCGACGGTTGAACGAGCCAGTCGACGTCATCTCAACCGAAGCGCCCGAGCGAGACGCGTCACCGTTGGCCGAGACCGACGCCAAGCCTGAGCAGGAACCAAGCCGGTCGAGCTAAGCCCAGGCGGGCCGAGGCGTCAGCCGCCTGT
>DASVPT010000288.1:0-5383 GCA_036389535.1 Actinomycetota bacterium | reverse complement strand
ATCCGTCTCTGCGAGGAGGTAGCCGTTGGCGTTGTAGTCGTAGGCCGAGTACTTCCCGGTCGGTTCGATGACCTTCTTGACCTGTCGGTCTTGGGTCCACTCCAGCCACGTGGTCCGACTCTCCGGATCGGTGAGGCTAGTCACCTTACCGTCGGTGTCGTATGCGTAGCTCGTAATGCGGTTCAGCGGCTTGGTCACCGTGGTGATCCGGCCGTAGATGTCGTAGGCGAACGAGGTCATGGACCCGACCCTGTTCGTCCGGGATAGGAGCTTCCGGTTGTCCTTGCCGCTCGTGATGTACCGAAAGGTCGTCTCGTGCCGGCGCGGGTCCCGCACGCTGTAGAGCTGGGTCGACTGATCCCGAGTGTTTGGATTGGGATTAGCCCTTTCCGCAGGATTGGGGATTGCCGGTCCGGCGCTGTTCGAGGTCGTGTAGGTGAACACGAAGCTCCGGTCGGCAACCACCGCCCCGTCGGCCGTCTTCCCGCCCTTTTCGGTAATCTTCAAGAGATTGCCGTCGTTGTAGTAGGTGAACTCGAGGGCGTGCCCCGAGTGGTCCGTGATCCGCTTGATCTTTCCGCGGATGTGCGGATCCGCGACGTCCGCATGGGTGAAGTAGATGATGTCGAACGAGCGATTCGCTTGGTCCGTCACTTGGACGACGTGCTTCGTCGGTGGGCCCGGGTCGTCTCCTGGGTCGGGCTTGGCGAGCGCGAACTTGAGACGGTTCTGGTTGTGGTCTTCGACCTCCGTCGGGTACCCGTCGGCGTCGTAGAAGAACGTGACGCCGTCGGGGCGGGTCAGCGCCCACCTCCGGTTCACATCCGTCGTCGAGAACCGGCGGAGATAGAGGTGGACCCCAGGCGGCTCTTTGTACACGGTGCCGGACGCCGTCCCTTCAAAGCGCAGCGGCGTCCCGTCCGCATCGACCAGATCGATGTAGCCGTAGGGATGAGTGTTTCCGCTCGGCGGGTGGACTTGAAGTGGCAAACCGAACCGAGTAAGCGACGAGATGGAAAGGGAGAAGTTGTTGCCGATGGGCGATTCGGTTCGGTCTTCCAGGCTATTGTAGGAGATGGAGAGAACCGTCGAAAGTCCCTTCCCCGGCTCCGACCACGGCCTCCACGCGAGCACAGAGTTCCCGTTCGACACGTTGACTAGGTTGGTCATCCCGGCGCCAAGGTCCTCTTGGTCGTGTCCGTAGTACCGCTCGAGGCCCATGGCGGTTTCCATCAGCGTGTTGTTCACCACGACCGGGTTGTCCGACGGTGGGTTGCCCTGGCTGGAGAACGTGGTGGGCCCGTTGCAGCACGGGGTGCCCGTGCCGGTGGACGCGGACGACTGCTGCGTGGTCGCTATTCCGATTGGGAGGCCGATCAGCTGCTTGAAGAGATCGAACCGAAGAATGAACCGCGACCTCGCCACGCCGTCGGCGAGGGGGGGCGGTGCGACCGTCGCGTGGAGTGTCTCGGATTGTCCGGCGAGGAGGGTGTCCAGCGGAATCCGTATCCCCGAGGTGAGGCCGTCGACGACCACGCTGTTGTCCGATGGATCGACCCAGCTGTAGGTAAGGAACGTCTGGGTGGTCAGCCAGGTGTCCGCGCTTTGATTCGTCACGGTGACGTCAACTGGGTAGCTGTGTTGTGATTCGGCGTTTGGATCGAAGTCCATTGTCTGCGGGATTGCCCCGACCGCGGGATTGATGTCCGCTCGATACGGCGTTCCTGCCGTGTTCGCCACGGTGACCTGCGTCGACGGGGACGTGGTCACGGACCCTGTTGCGTCGTAGGCCTTCGCAACCAGCTCATGCGTTCCGTCGTAGGCCGGATGCGCCGGATCCAGGGTGTCCCACGAGGCGTCGTACATGGGACCGGCCGTCCTGGTCGCGAACAGGTACCCGTCCGCATAGAACTCGACCTTGGTGATTGTGGTGGCTGGATCAGCAACGACCCTAACCGTGACCGGTACGTTGCCTTTGACAACCGATCCCGAGGTCGGAGTGGTGAAGTCCGCGGTTGGAGGCGCCGTGTTCGCCACCCGGACCTGGACTGCGTCCGATGTCGAGGTGTTCCCGGCGTCGTCGGTGGCGCGCGCGGCGATGGTGTGCGTTCCGTCGGGAACCGTCGTCGAGTCCCAGGACACAGCAAAGGGCTCCGACGTGGCCGACCCGCGTTGCGTTCCGTCGACAAGGAAATCGACACGCTCCACTCGACGGTCGTCAGAGGCCGCTGCGGCGAGCGTCACGGCACTGCCGCTTACCCGTTCGTCCTGAACGGGCGAGGTGACCGAGACGCTGGGCGCCGCGGCGTGGGTGTCCTCCGAGTAGTTGATAACGAGCTTCGGACGCAACGCGGCGTTCGTCGAGTCGTCGGAGTTGTACCGGACGTAGTGCGACGACGTCATCGAAGTGTCGTCGCTCGCTTTCAGGAGAACGCCCAAGTTCGAGGCCTCGCCGGCCGTCCAGTCTCGAACCAGCGAAGTGACGTCGAAGGCGTCCCATCCGGCCGGCTCGGCCGCAGGGTCACTGAGAGAGGCCACCTGCGTCGGGTCGAAGTCCCCGCCAGGAGAATCCCAGTCGAGGTCGCTTCGGCGCTCCTGCCACGTGGCACCTTCTCCGGTGCAGCTCCCGAGCCCTGCCCCCTCGTCCCAGTCGCTGGTCATCTGGTGGGCGTCGATGGTGATTTGGGACGGAACGGTGGAGGGATGCCAAAGCGACAGCGTGGCGCTGTTCACACTCGCATCGGCCGGAACGTCGGTGAGCTCGAACTGCAGCGCCGACCGATACTTCTCGGTTGTGTCCGTCCCCACTCGAAGGGTGTCCTCGGCACCTTCGTTGATGCAGTTGGCGAGCTGTGAGGAGTAGTTCAGGTACGTCTGGCTCCCTTCCGGCCCCGGCTGGACGACTTTGGTTGCCTGCCCGTCGGGTGGGAGCGTCACGGTTTGCTCGTTCGAGGGGAGGGAATTGGCCACGACCTTGTAGGTGAACGCCTTGCCGGGCGCCGCGCTCGTGTCGCTATAGGAGTTGATCGACACGTCGTCGATCGTCGCAAGCAGCGTGCCACTGGATGGAGTGAATCCAAGAGTCGTCGATCGGTGGACCTCGTACTTCTCGAACGGAACGCCCGAGGAGCTCGCGTACGGCGTCCACTCGATGTCGGCGCCGTTCGAATGAAGGGACGAGGGCGGGAGAAGCTGTACGCCGTCGGTGGGGGGTGGCGGCTGGGTCGACGCGGTGGCGTAGGCGACCCTCAGATACGGGTCGTTGACGTTTTCGAGCGAATAGAACTTCTTGTAGCCGTTGTCGTCGGTTTCGCTGGTCGCCCGGATCCGGAACCCGTGATTCAGCCATGTTCCGTCCGCCCAGTTCTTGACCGTAGTGGTGAGGGCGTCGCTCGAGAAGGTGACCCAGTCCGCAGGGCAGTCGGCCGAGTGGCCCTTCGCGGCTGAGAGGCTCGCGACGGGGGGCGTCACCACCGATGGCTGTGTGCTCCACACCACGTCGTCCTGCCAGCTTTCGGCCACCCGGTAGAGATCGGCCTGCGACGGCGTGCACGAGGGAGACAGGGACTCGAACACGTTGAAGTCGACATCGACGATGTCCTTGCCCGCGAGTGCCGCAACGAGGCCGTCGAAGTGGAACAGGGCCCTGGCCTTGGTTGCCCCGCCGTCCCAGGTTCCGGACCGCAGGTGCAGGCCCGACACGTTGCTCGAGTTGTCGTTGGACTGGACAAAGGTGTCGTCCGAGACCACCCGGTTGATCGAGGGGTCGATGGTCACGGGATACACCCGGGTTGGGTCGGCCAGCCAGGCCTGGTCCGGCGAGAGCGTGAGTACGGCGGCTCCGGCGGCGGAGTCAACGTCCGTTCGAACGTCGGCGCTGGCTCCATCTCCGGAGCGTGCGTTGACTGCAGAGTCCTCCATCCACGCCGGCGGCATGGCGTAGCGAGGGTTCCCGTGCGCGTCGACCAGAGCCGTCACGCCGGAGGCGTTGGTCTGGAGGCTGAGCCCGCTCAGCTGAAGCGGAAACCGGAACCAGAGCGGCGCAAGCGGGCGTCGTTTGAGGATGATCAGCTCCTTGACTCCGACCCGAGTGACCTTGAACGCAAGGTCCACACCGGGCAGCGCGTCCGGATACGTCATGGTGTCGGCCGATACAGTGCCCGAGGACGCCGCGGCCATCCCGGCGAGCGCGAATGAAACGGAGACGTCGTGATCCTGGAGGAGGACCAGCTGGCTGGCTCGCCCGGTCGGTGAGAAGTAGCTCGAGAACGCGCCTGCCCGGTTCCTCCACGCAAATCCATCCCGATCAGAAGGGATCAGGGTCGGGTCGATGTCGAGCCACCTCCCGTCGGGCGCGCGGTAGTGGATCGGGCCGGCGTGGACCTCGGCGACCTGGGTGCCGTCCGGTTCGATGAAGAACTTCGTGTCCTCGGTCCGAAGCGTTGTCAGCTCATGTCGCGAGGTACTTCGAGTGGTTGAACCCGGTTCGCCAGGGCTGGCCAGCGACGGGATACGGGGAAGATTCGAGACGAGAAGCCAGATAACCACGAACGGGACGAGCCGCCATGGGCGGACGGCGGGGCGAGCCACTCAGAGCCTCCTTGGTGGGCGCACTCTGAGACCCGGCGGGCTCCTAGCCCAGACGCGACCCTCTTAACCTCTCGCCTTATCGGCGAGTTCCGAACCGCTGCGGAGGCGTAGTCAAATTGAGCAACGGTTCTTGGGTCAAGGCAAACCCAGTATTTGTCACTCTTCTCGGCTGGCCGGCGAGGCGCTAGCCGAGTGCGGGAAGCACGCGCTCCGCGATGAGCTCGCGACGGCCGGCCGGCCCGGCCAGGACCATGATCACCCACGTTGCGCCGGCGTCGGCGAGGGCACCGACGTACTCGACGAACTCCTCCGGCGTTCCCGCCCACGCCAACTCGTCGTTCATGCCCTTTTGCTTTCGGGACTCGATCATGCGGTCGACTTCAGCCTTGTCCTCGGCCACCAGGACAATGCCCGCCCAGGTCGCTTCGGCTCGTCGGCCGGCGGCTTCGGCTGCTTCATTGAGAAGCGACGTTTTCACACGAAACCGCTCCGGCGGCAGCCCCCAGCCATTCCATCCATCCGCGAGCCGACCGGCGATGCGAATGACCTCGTCTGCCTGAGCGCCGATCCAGACGGGCGGCCCGCCGGGCCGAACCGGCGGAGGAAGCAGCGGTCCTTCGATTCGAGGTAGCCGTTCGCCGCCCTCGAACACCCGCCCTTCGAACAGGGCCTTGAGCGCGTCCACCGTCTCCGCGAGATGAGCGCGCCGCTCCTTCACGCCGAGGTTTGGAAAGCCGAACGTGTCGTGTTCCGGGCGGTCGATGGGATCCCCGGTCCCGATTCCGAGAACCAT
>DASVPT010000287.1:0-4504 GCA_036389535.1 Actinomycetota bacterium | reverse complement strand
TTCGCCGTCCATCACCAGCGTCGAGCCGACGTGGTGTTCGCCCATCACCGTCGCGGCTTCCGCCACGGTGGCCGAAGCCGCCACCGTGACCAGATTGGTGCTCATCACGTCGCGGACCATACTCATGACTGGATTGGCTCGAAGCTTACCGCCGCCAGCACCACCGAGGGAGACGCTTCTCGCGTGGTATCGCTCCAGACGATCGGCGTACCCGTGGCGACGGGGGCGGCCCGATCCGTACTCCGTTCTGGTGAGCGAGGTGATGCTCCAGCAGACGCAGGCCGCCCGAGTGGCGCCCCTTTACGTCGAGTTCCTTCGCCGCTTCCCCACGATCCACGACCTCGCCGCGGCGACGCCGGCGGAGGTGCTTCGGGCCTGGGCGGGGCTCGGCTACAACCGGCGGGCCGTCGCCCTGCTGGACGCCGCGCGAGCGGTGGTCGCGGAGCACCGAGGCCGCCTTCCGCGCGAGGAGGAGCCGTTGCGGCGATTGCCGGGGGTCGGCCCGTACACGGCCGCCGCGGTGGCGTCGATCGGCTATGGCGTCCCGGTAGCCGCGGTCGACACGAACGTTCGCCGCGTGGTGGCCAGAGCTCTCCTGGGGTCCGACCCGGAGCAGGCGCAGCCGGCGCGAGTGTCCGCGCTCGCCGCGGAGTGGCTCGACCGCAAACGCCCTGGAGCTTGGAACCAGGCGGTCATGGATCTCGGCCGCGAGGTATGCAGGCCGGTGCCGCGCTGCGAGTCGTGTCCTATCTCCGCGCGATGCGCCTTTCGCGGCCGGGTTTCATCGGGGCAAGCGAACCCAAGAGGACGAGCCCATCGTCGTGCCGGGCGGGCGCAGCAGTTCGCGGGCTCGTTTCGCCAGCTCCGCGGCGCGATTGTTCGCGAGCTTCGCCATCGATCACCGGTGTCGGTCGATGCCCTCGTCGACTCGACCGGTCAGCCGCTCGAACGAGTGATGGCGGCGGTCCAGGCGCTTTCTGCAGATCGCCTGGTGGTCTACGAGTCGGGTGTCGTTCGGTTCCCCCACCGGTCGTAATGGACCACCTTCTCGACCGGCTTCCTCGAGGTTGGCCCGTATTTGCCACGGGGCCAACCGACGGGGATCACCGCGGCGGGCTGAACGTTGAAGGGCAGCCCAAGCGCCCTGCGCGCGGCCGTCATCGACCACAGCGGGAGCGTGGTCAGCGCCGCACCCAGATCGTTCGCCCGGCAGGCCAGAAGGAAGTTCTGAATGGCGGGATAGATCGAGCCATAGTGCGAGGTGGCCAAGATGGGGAACAAGGGAAAACGCGGGCCACGCAGACACGGCACGACGACGACGGGCGTTTCCTCGAAGTGGTCGACCTGCCACTGGACCGCGTCGATCACCTTGCGCATCTTCTCGTTTCCCCGGGACACGAACCGGCCCACGCCGCCGTACACGCGCCAGGCCGGCCTGTACAGCCTTGCGAGCTTCGCCTTGACGTCCCGGTCTCGAACCACGACCCACTCCCAGTTCTGCGCGTTGCTTCCGGTGGGTGCCTTGAGCGCCAGGTCGATGCAGCGGAGCAGCAGGTCGTTCGGAACGGGATCGGGCTTCAAGCGGCGGATGGCGCGCTGGGTCTCCATCGCTTCGCGAAGCGGCATGTCGAGGGCCATCGAGTGCTTATAGCACCCCGCCGCCGGAACCGCGTCGGGCGGTAACGTGAGTGGCCCGATGAACTCGCACCGTTTCCTTCGAGCATGCCGCCTCGAACCGGTCGACCGCACGCCGGTCTGGTTCATGCGGCAGGCGGGGCGCTATCTCCCCGAGTATCAGGCGCTTCGCGGCGGCAGAGACGTTCTGGAGATGGCCCGGGCGCCTGAGCTGGCGGCCGAGGTCACGCTGCTCCCGCTTCGGCGCATGGAGGTCGACGCGGCGATCCTGTTCTCCGACATCATGGTTCCGCTGGCCGCGGTCGGGCTCGAGGTCTCGATTCATCCTGGGAAGGGACCAGTGGTCGGCAATCCGGTTCGTTCCAGGAACGACGTTCAGAGGCTTCGGCCGCTGGAGCCGCAGGGCGACGTGCCGTTCGTGTTGGAGGCGATCGGAATCCTCCGAAAGGAGCTCACCGTCCCGCTGATCGGGTTCGCCGGCGCGCCGTTCACACTGGCGAGCTACCTCATCGAAGGAGGACCTTCCCGCGACCATGTGCGAACCAAAGCGCTGATGCACGGGGATCCGGAGACATGGAACCTGCTCATGGTGACCCTCGGCGGCAGCGTGCTGTCGTACCTTCGGGCGCAGATCGAAGCGGGCGTCCAGGCAGTTCAGCTCTTCGACAGCTGGGTCGGTGCGCTGGACCCCGACGACTACACGCGCTTCGTTCTGCCGGCCGTCCGCGACATCTTCGAGGGGCTGGCCGATCTCGAGGTGCCGCGGATCCATTTCGGCGTGGGCACCGGTGAGCTGCTGCCGCTCATGAGAGACGCCGGAGCCGACGTGATCGGAGTCGACTGGCGTGTCCCCATCCACGAGGCGTGGGAGCGAGTCGGCTTCGACGTCGCCATTCAGGGAAATCTCGATCCCGCCGTGTGCCTTGCGGATTGGGACGCGGTCGAGGCCAAAGCCCTCGCCGTGCTTCGTCGCGCCGCGGGACGCCCCGGCCACATCTTCAACCTCGGACACGGGGTCCTCCCGGAGACTCCCGTCGAGAACCTTCAGCGTCTGGTCGAGCTCGTCCACGAACGCACGGTTCGCTTCGAGGACGCCGAGACGACGGCTGGCGACACATGACCGATCGAATCGGGGTTCTGGCGATGGCCTACGGAACCGCGTCCGGGCCCGAGGATGTGGAGCGGTACTACACGGACATCCGCGGCGGGCGAACTCCCTCACCGGAGCTTCTCGAGGAGCTCAAGGAGCGTTACGCCGCGATCGGAAATCGGTTCCCGCTGCTCGAGATCACCCGCGCTCAGGCCTCCGCGCTCGAACGGGAGCTCGAATTGGAAGAGCCGGGCCGGTTCAAGGTCTACCTGGGGATGAAGCACTCGCCGCCGTTCATTCGCCAGGGTGTGGAGGAGATGCGAGCCGACGAGATCCGGCGAGCGGTCGGACTGGTGCTCGCCCCGCACTATTCGCGCCTATCGATCGGCACCTACATCGACCGGGTCAACGCCGCGGTGGGAGAGTCGGACGGCGAATCGCCGGCGGGTCCCGCGTTCACGTTCATCGAGAGCTGGCACGACCACCCGCTGTTCATCGAAGCGGTCGCGGACCGGGTGGAGGAAGCGCTGTCGAAGCTTCCATCCGGGGAACGCGAAGGGGCGACGGTCGTCTTCACCGCGCACAGCCTTCCGGCCAAGATCCTGGCGGAGGGCGATCCGTATCCGGCGCAGCTTCAGGAGACCGCGGACCTCGTCGCCAAGAAGCTCGGGCTCTCGAGTTACCGGACGGGATGGCAGAGCGCCGGACGGACGCCCGAACCATGGCTCGGGCCCGACCTCGGAGAGATCATTCGCGATGTCGCGGCCGCGGGACATCCGGCGATGGTGGTCTGCGCGTGCGGGTTCGTCGCGGACCATCTGGAGATTCTTTACGACCTCGACATCGAGGCACAGCACGAGGCGCAGGAGGCCGGAATCACGCTGGTCCGGACGCGCTCGATGAACGACGCTCCCGATTTTGTGGCCGCGCTGGCCGCAGTGGTTCGCGAGCATGTCGGCGGATCCGTCCAGGGCTGACATGTCGATGCCACAAGGGAAGGGGCGTCCGCGGGTGGTGGTGGTCGGTGGCGGCATCACGGGGCTGGCGGCCGCCTACCGGCTGATGCGAAGCGGCAGCGCCGAGGTCACGGTGCTCGAAGCCGGCGATCGGCTCGGCGGAAAGATTCGGACCGTCGACGTCGACGGGCTGACGGTCGAGGCCGGCGCGGACTCGTTCGTCGTCCGCAAGCCGTGGGCGGTGGATCTTGCGCGGGAGCTGGGTCTCGAGGAAGAGCTGGTGATTCCGGGAGCGGCGGGCGCGTACGTGTGGGCGCGCGATCGCCTGGTTCCCTTCATCGAGCCGTCGGCGTTCGGAATCCCTCCCAGCGCGGGTGCCGTCCTTCGGTGGAGCGGGCTGTCGACGATCGGCCGGGTTCGCGCCCTCCTTGACCTCTACAAGCCCCGACGAAAGCGGGCCGGAGACCAGGCCCTTGGATCGCTGGTCGGCCGGCGACTGGGGAGCGAGGCGGCCAACACCCTCGTGTCGCCGCTCCTCGCCGGTCTCCACGCCGCCGATCCCGCCAGGCTCAGCACTCTCGCGACGTTCCCCGAACTCCTCCGGTGGGAACAGGCCCACGGAAGCCTCATCCAGGGCGCGCGTTCGGCGCTCAAGGCCGGTCCCGCTTCGCGCGGACCCATGTTCACGACGGTTTGGGGCGGCTTGGACCGCCTGGTCGAAGCTCTGGCCGAATCGATCGGAACGGACCGCATTCGAACCGACCGTCCGGTGATGAGTGTGGCGCGGTCGACTGACGGCTTCGTCGTCGAATCTGGAGCCGGT
>DASVPT010000286.1:0-3095 GCA_036389535.1 Actinomycetota bacterium | reverse complement strand
GACGGCGTACGGCGCGGGGTTGTTCAGCGACCGGATCTCCTTCGCCGAGTTCGCCTCGATGTTCCACGGCGACAACGAGCGCGTGGACATCGAGTCGCTTCAGCTGAGCACCGACCTGTGGTTGGGCCTCTGCAAGGACCTGTTGGCCTGAGCTCCGAGCAGGCGCCCTTCGCCAACTATCAGTACGAGATCTACATGGGCGGCCTGGTCGGCACCATGCCGGACCAACCAGTCCGGTGGCGAGATCTCGAACACCGGGCGTACGAGACCATGTCGCCGGAAGCGCACGGGTACGTCGCCGGTGGAGCCGGAGCCGAGGACACGGTTCGCGCCAACCGCGACGCCTTCGATCGATGGCGGATCGTCCCTCGGATGCTGCGGGACATCGAACAGCGCAGTCTCTCGACGGAACTGGCCGGGACGAGAATGCCCGCGCCGGTGCTGCTTTCGCCCATCGGCGTCCAGTCCATCGTTCACGACGAAGGGGAACTGGCCGTTGCCAGGGCGGCCGGAGCGCTCGGTGTTCCCATGGTCCTCAGCACCGCGTCGTCGTTCACCCTCGAGCAGGTTGCCGAGGCGAACGGCGAGGGGCCGCGCTGGTTCCAGCTTTACTGGCCGCGCGATCCGGAGCTGGCCGAGAGCTTTCTCCACCGGGCCGAGGCGAGCGGGTACTCGGCGATCGTCGTCACCCTGGACACGTGGTTGTTGGCGTGGCGCCCGCGGGATCTCCAGCGGGCCTACCTCCCCTTCCTCAAGGCGACCGGCGTGGCCAACTACTTCGCGGACCCCGTGTTCCGTTCGTCGCTGTCGCAACCACCGGAGGACGATCCCTCCGGGGCCGTTCTGCGATTCATCCAGGTCTTTTCCGATCCGACGGTGACGTGGGACAACCTCGGGTTCCTTCGGGAGCGAACGGGGCTCCCGATCTTCCTGAAGGGCATCCTGCACCCGGATGATGCGCGGCGCGCCGCCGACCTCGGTATGGACGGCGTGATCGTGTCGAATCACGGCGGCCGGCAGGTGGACGGCGCCATCGCCGCGTTGGACGCCCTTCCTGCGATCGTCGAGGCGGTCGGTGCCCGAATTCCGGTGCTCATGGACAGCGGCATCAGAAGCGGTGCGGACGGGTTCAAGGCGTTGGCGCTCGGGGCACGCGCGGTCCTCCTTGGCCGCCCCTATGTGTGGGGACTCGCGGTTGGAGGCGAGAACGGCGTCCGGACCGTTCTTCGTTCGTTCTTGGCCGAGCTCGACCTCACGCTGGCTCTGAGTGGATACCGGTCGATCGAAGAGGTGACGTCCGAAGCCCTAGTTCGCGCCTGACCGCTCATTACACTAGCCGCGAGATGCAGGCCGACCAGATTCGCCGAACGTTCTTGCGCTTCTTCGAGGAGCGAGGGCACCGGGTGGTGCCCTCTTCGTCGCTGATCCCCGCCGATCCGACCCTTCTCCTCACCAACGCGGGGATGAATCAGTTCAAGCCTTACTTCCTGGGCCTCGAGCAGCCGCCGTACCCGCGGGCGACCACCGCCCAGAAGGTCTTTCGAGCCGTCGACATCGAAAACGTCGGGCACACCGCGCGCCACCTGACCTTCTTCGAGATGCTCGGGAACTTCTCCTTCGGCGACTACTTCAAGAAGGAAGCCTGCGCCTGGGCATACGAGCTGGTGACGGAGGGGTACGGGGTCGACCAGGACCGCCTGTGGGTCACGGTGTTCGAAACCGACGACGAGACCATCGACATCTGGGCGGACGAGGTCGGGATCCCGCGGGAGCGCATCGTTCGCCGCGGGCGCGAAGACAACTTCTGGTGGATGCACGTCGCCGGACCAAGCGGTCCGTGCTCGGAGATCTTCGTGGACCGCGGGCCGGAATACGGGCCCGACGGTGGCCCCGCGGTCGACGAGGAGCGCTTCCTCGAGATCTGGAATGTCGTGTTCATGCAGAACGAATGCGACGAGCACGGGAACGTGAAGGGCGAGCTCCCGAAGAAGAACATCGACACGGGCAGCAGCTTGGAGCGGGTCGCCATGGCTCTTCAGAACAAGGCGACGCTGTTCGAGACCGACCTCCTGCGCCCGCTCGTGGAGACCGCCGAATCGATTTCGGGCCGGATCTACGGCCAGGACGACACCACGGACGTCAGCCTCCGGATCCTCGCGGAACACGGGAGGGCGTGCACGTTTCTCATCGCCGACGGCGTTCTTCCGTCGAACGAGGGTCGCGGCTATGTGCTTCGCCGAATGCTGCGGAAGGTGGTGACGCACGCGCGGCGTCTCGGCGTGGAGCGCCCGATCATGAGCGACTTCGTGGAGAGAACGGTGGACGTGATGGGCGAGGCCTATCCGGACCTCGTGTCGAACAAGCCCTTCGTCCTTCAGGTCGCCGGTTCTGAGGAAGAACGCTTCGGCGCAACGTATCGCCAGGGCATCGTGCTCTTCGAATCGGAGGTGGAGAAGGCCAAGAAGGAGAGCTCACAGGCGCTCCCGGGTTCCGTCGCGTTCCGCCTTCACGACACCCACGGCTTTCCGCTCGAGCTGACCGTCGAGGTCGCGCGCGATGCGGGCCTCCTGGTGGACACCGATGAGTTCGCGAGCCTGATGGAAGAGCAGCGCCGGAGAGCGCGTGACGCGGCGCGAAAAGGTGGCCCGGTCGAGTCGGTTCTGGCCGAAGTTTCGGCCGTCTCGGGACCGACCGACTTCCTCGGGTACGAACGCCTGTCCTCCGAGGGGCGCCTTTTGGGGATCGTGGCCGACGGGTCGATCTCCGAGACGGCTCACGAGGGCGACAGGATTCGCGTGGTGCTCGACCGAACGCCGTTCTACGCCGAGGGCGGAGGACAGGTCGGCGACGAGGGAGTCATCCGAACCCCGGGTGGCGTGATCAAGATCTCGGACACGAAGCCGGGACCTGGCGGAATCATCGTGCACGAGGGGCTCGTTTCCTCAGGCGAGGTTCGCCAGGGCGAAGAGATGGAAGCCGAGGTGGACGTCCCGAGACGCCAGGCGACCGCCCGGTCACACACAGCCACGCACGTCCTCCATCACACGATCCGGCAGTTCGTCGGAGAGCATGCCCGGCAGGCCGGGTCGCTGGTG
>DASVPT010000285.1:0-8802 GCA_036389535.1 Actinomycetota bacterium | reverse complement strand
CAAGACCGCGGCCCTTCTGGCGGCCGCGGCCTCAGTCGGCGCCATCCTCGGGGGTGCCGGAGAACCCGCCATCGCGGCGCTGCGGGGGTTCGGCGGCAACCTCGGCATCGCATTCCAAGCGATCGACGACATCCTCGGCATCTGGGGCGACCCCGGTGTGACCGGGAAGCCGGCCGCGAACGACCTCCGTCAGCGAAAGAAGACCATCCCCGTGGCACATGCGCTCGGTTCGATCGGGGGCGAGGAGCTGGGACACCTCCTTTCGAACGGCGAGCTCACGGAAGACGGATTGCGCCGCGGGCTGGCGTTGATCGAATCGAGTGGGGGCCGCGAGTGGACCCTGGACCTCGCCGAACGTCACTTTCACGACGCCAGCGCTGCCCTCGAGACCGCGTCGCTGGCACCCGAGGCGGTGGAGGAGCTCAGAGAGCTCGCCCGGTTCGTCGTGGGGAGGGACTTCTGATGGCCATCAGCGTCGAACCGCGCATCGACCGAGCGGCCTCCGAAACCATGAACCGCGCGCGGGATCATCTGCTCTCGCTCCAGCAGCCGGCCGGTTGGTGGAAGGGCGAGCTCCAGACCAACGTGACCATGGACGCGGAAGACCTCTTGCTTCGGACGTTCCTCGGCGTGCTGACGGAGGATGTCCTCACGCCCGCCGCGGCGTGGATCCGGCAGGAGCAACGGGAGGACGGCACGTGGGCGAACTTCCATGGAGGGCCGGCGGACCTCTCCACCACCACCGAGGCGTACGCGGCGCTGAAGCTCGCCGGCGATCCGCTCGACGCCGAGCACATGAAGAAGGCGCGTCAGTTCATCCTGGACAGCGGCGGATTGGAGCGAACCCGCGTGTTCACCAGGCTCTGGTTCGCGCTCTTCGGCCTGTGGTCGTGGGATCAGCTCCCGGCACTGCCGCCGGAGGTCATCTTCTTCCCGTCGTGGTTCCCGCTCAATGTGTACGACTTCGCCTGTTGGGCGCGCCAGACCATCGTGCCGCTCACCGTGGTGGCGTCGTTCCGTCCCAACCGCACGCTGGGCTTCGGCCTGGACGAGCTTCGAACCGGCGTCGCCCCCTTCCCCCGTCACCCGCTCTCCACGTGGTCGGGTCGCTTCGAAGTGCTCGACGACTGGCTTCACGCCTACGAACGTCACCCCATCGGACCGTTGCGCCGGGCAGCCCGAGCGCGCGCGACCGAATGGATCATCAGCCGGCAAGAGGCCGATGGATCGTGGGGCGGGATCCAACCGCCGTGGGTCTACTCGATGATGGCGCTGCACCTGATGGGGTACGGCAACGATCACCCCGTGATGCGGGCCGCCTTCGACGGCCTCGATTCGTTCACCATTCACGAAGACGGCGAGCGGCGTCTGGAGGCGTGCCAGTCCCCGGTGTGGGATACGGCGCTCTCGATGATCGGGCTGTCCGACGCCGGCGTGGCCGGTGACCACCCCGCGATGCTTCGGGCCGCCGACTGGCTCCTTGATGAGGAGATCAACGTTCGCGGCGACTGGGCGGTGCGGCGCCCCGACCTAACGCCGGGTGGCTGGGCATTCGAATTCGCCAACGACACATACCCGGACCTCGACGACACCGCCGAGGTGGTCATGGCCCTCCGCCGAGTCGATCACCCGAATCGCGACCGTCTCGAAGGCGCCATCGACCGTGGGGTGCGGTGGCTCCTCGGCATGCAGTCGGCCGACGGCGGGTGGGGCGCGTTCGACGCCGACAACACCCGAACGATCTGCCGCGAGCTGCCGTTCTGTGACTTCGGCGAGGTGATCGACCCACCGAGCGCCGACGTCACCGCCCACGTCGTCGAGATGCTGGCCATCGAGGGATTGGGGACCGACCCGCGAACCCGCCGGGGCCTCGGTTGGCTGGCCCGGAATCAGGAGCGCGACGGCTCATGGTTCGGACGGTGGGGCGCGAACCACGTCTACGGGACCGGGGCGGTGATCCCCGCCGCGATCGGCGCCGGGGTCTCCCCCTCCGACCCGCGGATCCGCCAAGCCGTCCGGTGGCTCGAGGAGCACCAGAACGCCGACGGGGGTTGGGGCGAGGACCTCCGGTCCTACGACGATCCGGCATGGATCGGGCGAGGAAAGAGCACGGCTTCACAGACCGCGTGGGCGCTCCTGGCGCTTCTCGCGGCGGGCGAACGATCGTCCGAGCCAACCGAGCGGGGAATCGCGTGGCTCACCGACACGCAGACACCCGACGGAACCTGGGATGAGCCGCACTTCACCGGGACCGGCTTCCCGGGCGACTTCTACATCAACTATCACCTCTACCGCCTGGCGTTTCCGCTCCAGGCGCTGGGGCGCTTCGTGAACGGCGACAGGGGGGTTCGATGAAGACGACCGACGCGATGATGCAGACCCATCACTCAGAAGAAGAGCACCACGGCGATCACGGAGGGCACCTGCTCATCCTCACGCCGCTCGCCATCGAACGCCTCGCGCTCGGCGGGTTGCATCGCGGCGCCCACGTCCTGCAGACCGGAATGGGGCCGGAGCGCGCGGAGCAGGCAGCGGCGAAGGCTCGAGCGATCGGGGTCGACGCGCTCGCGGTGATGGGGTTCTGCGGCGCGCTCAGCGACGAGATCGCCTCAGGCGACCTGGTCGTCGCTTCGGAAGTTCGAACGCCGGACGGGAGGACGATCCCGTGTTCGTCCACCCCTTTGGTCGCGGCCCTCCGACGGCTCGGATTCAAGAAGATCCACGTCGGACCGATCGTCTCGATGGACCACATCGCCCACGACGAGGAACGATCGAGGCTCGCCGCGACCGGGGCGATCGCCGTGGACATGGAGTCGGCGTGGCTCGCGGACGCGGCCGCGGGGCGGCCCGTGGTGGTGGTTCGGGCCGCCGTGGACGCGCCGGGACGCGAGCTCCGGCACGTCTGGAGCACGGCCTTCGGGGGCATCGCCGCGTACCGGAACCTGCGAAAGGCCAGCCGAGCGGTGCTCAGCTGGGGCCGGGCGGCGGGCCCTCGCGCCGTTTTCCTCGCCGGACCCCGATCCTTTTGCGCGGGCGTGGAGCGCGCCATCGAGATCGTGGAGCGAGCCCTGGACCGCTACGGTCCACCGGTCTACGTCCGAAAGCAGATCGTCCACAACGTTCACGTGGTGAAGGATCTGGAGCGGCGCGGCGCCCGGTTCGTCGAAGAGCTCGAGGAAGTCCCGACCGGCGCGCGGGTCGTCTTCTCCGCCCATGGCGTGTCGCCCCAGGTTCGCGCGGAGGCGTCCCGCCGGCGCCTGGAGGTCATCGACGCCACCTGCCCGTTGGTGACCAAGGTTCACACGGAGGCCCGCCGGTTCGCGAAGCTCGGCTACCGGATCGTCCTGGTGGGACACGAAGGGCACGAGGAAGTCGAAGGCACCATGGGCGAGGCGCCGCAAAATATCGAGCTGATCAGCGGCCCCGGTGACGCCAACGACGTCGAGGTCGGCGAAGGCCAGCGCGTCGCCTACCTCACCCAGACCACTCTGGCCGTGGACGAGGTTCAAGAGGCGGTGCAGGTCCTCAAGCGGAAGTATCCGACGCTCGAGAGCCCGGGCTCCGACGACATCTGTTACGCCACGTCCAACCGGCAGGACGCGGTGAAGGTGCTGGCGCACGAATGCGACCTGCTCCTGGTGATCGGCTCGGACAACTCGTCGAACTCCAAGCGCCTGGTCGAGGTGGCCGAGCGCGTCGGGTGCCGCGCCCGGCTCATCGATGACGAAACCGAGATCGACCCCGAGTGGCTGATCGGCGCGCGGACGGTTGGCGTCACGGCGGGAGCCTCCGCGCCCGAGGTCCTGGTGGATCGCGTCGTCGGCGTGCTCGCGGAGCTCGGCCCGGTCGACGTGCGCGAACGCGCGGTCGTCCAGGAATCGCTGCAGTTCACGCTGCCGATGGAACTACGATGATCGCGAGGAGGACCTAGCGATGGCGGTTTCGCTCCGACAGCAGGCCCGGGTCGGCATGTACCTGTTCAAGCAGCGCGTGCACAAGCGCGAGAAGTTTCCGCTGCTGGTGGAGCTCGAGCCGCTGTTCGCCTGCAACCTGGCCTGCGCCGGCTGCGGGAAGATCCAGTACCCAGCGCACATCCTCAAGCAGCGCATGTCGGTGGAGCAGGCCGTGTCGGCGATCGAGGAAAGCGGAGCGCCGATGGTGTCGATCGCCGGCGGCGAGCCCCTCATCCATCCGGAGATCCACCTCATCACCGAGGAGCTGATCAAGAGGAAGAAATTCGTCTACCTCTGCACCAACGCGCTGTTGATGAAGAAGAAGATCCATCTGTTCAAGCCATCGCCCTATTTCGCATGGGCCGTCCACGTCGACGGGCTCCGCGAGCGGCATGACGAATCGGTTTGTCAGGAGGGCGTCTTCGACAAGGCCGTCGAGGCCATCAAGCTGGCGAAGGAGAAGGGGTTCCGCGTCACCACCAACTCAACGTTCTTCACCAACGACTCAGCGCACAGCATCCGGGCCGCGCTCGACTTCCTGAACGACGAGCTGAAGGTCGACATGATGATGATCTCGCCGGCCTACGCGTACTGGAAGGCTCCCGACCAGGACCACTTCCTCGGCATCGAGCAGACCAGGAAGCTGTTCAGCGAAACGTTCGCCGACGGAAGGCGCAAGAAGTGGCGCCTGAATCACACGCCGCTCTACCTGGACTTCCTGGAGGGCAAGGTCGACTACGAGTGCACGCCGTGGGGCATCCCCAGCTACTCGATCTTCGGCTGGCAGCGGCCGTGCTATCTCCAAGCGGACGGATACGCGCAGACCTATCGGGAGCTGATCGAAACGACGGACTGGTCGAAATACGGCCGGCACAGCGGCAACGTCCAGTGCGCCAACTGCATGGCGCACTGCGGGTACGAACCGACCGCCGTGCTGGCCACGACCAAATCTCTGAAGGAATCGATCCGGGCCTTCGTCGGAACCTGAAACGCAGGCCGATCAGCCACATCGCGCGAATCTTCCTGCGTACACTCGACTTCAATGTCGGAAGACAGACCGGTCGTGCAACCGCAGTCGCCGGGAGAGGAACGAAAGCTCGTCTCGGTCCTCTTCGTGGACCTCGTCGGGTTCACCGCGCGTTCGGATGAAGCCGATCCAGAGGACGTCCAGGCCGCACTTCGCCTCTATTACCAGCGGGCCAGGCAGGAGATCGAAGCCCTGGGCGGCGTGGTGGAGAAGTTCATCGGCGACGCCGTTGTCGGAGTGTTCGGCGTTCCCGCGTCACGCGAAGATGATGCCGAACGCGCCGTCCGCGCCGCCCTTCGAATCATCCTGGGCATCGATGAGCTGAACGCCGCCCATCCGGAGCTGGACCTCGCCGTTCGAGCCGCGGTCAATACGGGGGAGGCCATCGTGGCCGTCGACGCTCGGCCCGAGACGGGCGAGGGGTTCGTCACCGGCGACGTCGTCAACACCGCTTCGCGACTGCAGGGGGTGGCTCCCGAAGGCGGCGTGGTGGTCGGCGAGCTCACCCAATCGCTCACCTCACACGTGATCGAGTACGAAGCGATGGAGCCGGTGTTGGTGAAGGGCAAGGCGCGTCCGGTTCCGCTGTGGTGGGCGAAGCGAACGCTCAACGATTTCGGCGGGGAAGTCTCCCGCGACCGAGTCACGCCCTTCGTCGGGCGGCGCAGGGAGCTCGATCTCCTCACCGGGCTGTGGGAGCAGGTGGTCGATGAGCGCCGTCCTCGGATGGTGACAGTGATCGGACCACCCGGGATCGGCAAGAGCCGGTTGGTCCGCGAGCTCGGCGCTCGCATCGAGGAAACAGGCCGGCTGCTCAGAGGAAGGTGCCGGTCGTACGGTGAGACCACCGGCTACGACGCCTTCGGCCAGATCGTCCATGAGGTGGCGGGGATCTTCGCCACCGATTCATCTTCCGAAGCGCAGGTGAAGCTGTCGGACGCGGTCACCCGGCTGGTCGGCGGCGACGACGTGGACGAGGTGCTCGAGCACCTCGGGGTGCTCCTGGGCCTGTCCTCCGAGGGCAATCCCGACAAACAACTTCTCTTCTATTCGGCCCGCCGGTTCGCCGAAGCCCTGGCCCGAGAAGGACCCCTGGCGCTCGCGTTCGAAGACATCCATTGGGCGGCGCCCGTTCTGCTCGAACTTCTCGAATCGCTTGCCGGACGTACCCGGGACGCGGGCCTGCTCCTGGTGACCACGGCGCGCCCCGACCTTCTCGACGCCCGGCCGACGTGGGGTGGCGGGCTTCCGGGCTACACGGCGGTACCGCTCGAGCCGCTTTCGGATCGTGATGCTCGGGAGTTGGCCGCTCCGCTGTTGACCCAACGGGCGGAGGGCGAGGCGCCGGTCGAACAGCTCATCGAGGCGAGCGGCGGCAACCCGCTCTTTCTCGAGGAGCTGGCCACGTCCGTCGCTCAAGGGGCGGGGATTGACTCGAGCGTCCCGACCAGCGTCCGTTCGATCATCGCCGCCCGGCTTGACGCGCTGCCGAAAGAGGAGCGGCGCATCCTGCAGGACGCCTCGGTCATCGGACGGGTGTTCTGGCGAGGTGCGGTAGCCGCCATCTCGTCCAACGGGTCACGGCTCGATCTCGCGCTCGATTCGCTGGAGGGGCGCGACTTCGTGCGGCGGCAATCAACGTCACGCGTGGTCGGCGACAAGGAGTTCGCCTTCAAGCATGGCCTGACCCAGGAGGTCGCCTACGGGACGCTCCCCCGCGCCGCTCGACGAGAGCGCCACGCCGCCATCGCCGCCTACCTGGAAGGAGCGATCGGGGACCGCGTCAAGGAGTCGGCGTCGCTCCTCGCCCACCACTGGCGCGAGGCGGGTAACCCCGAGCGGGCGGCGACGTTTCTGATGATGGCCGCGGATGTCGCCTCGCGAGCATGGGCCAAGCGGGAGGCGATCGCGCTCTACGACCAAGCCATTTCGCTTCTGGGGGAGGCCGGCGATAACGAGCTTCTCGATCGGGCGATGCTAGGACGCGCTCGAAGCCGCATCGACCTCGCGGAGTGGGGGCCGGCTCTGGAGGAAGATCTCGAGCGGCTCGCCAGCTCCGCCGATCCGAACATCAAGGCAGTCGCGCTGTTGCTCCGGACCAGAGCTGCGCTGTGGCAGGTCGACGCGGCGGCGGTTCATCGTTTCGCCCCCGGGGCCGCCGAGGCGGCGCGCTCAGTCGGCAACGTCGATATGGAGTCACACGCGCTTGCACTCCTCGGGGAGGCGGCGGCCATGGACGGCGACCTGGACGGAGCGCTGGAGCTTCGCAAGAAGGCCCTTTCTCTCTGGCCCACGAATCGTCGCGATGGCGACTACGCCTACTTCCTCTCACAGGCGGCCCTCAGCCATTACTGGGCGGGTCGCTATGAAGAGGCCCTTTCCGTCGCCGAGCGCGGCTTCGAGGCCGGGTCGGATGCATCCAACGTGACGGCCGTGATCAACAGCGCGGCGCACGCGGGCCTCTCGCTGGCCGGTCTGTCCCGTCATGAAGAGGCCATTGTCTGGTTCGAGCGCGCGACGAGCTTCGTGGAAGAGCTTGAGCAGGTGCTCACGTTCACGGGGCGGGCCTACAACATGTGGGCGGGCGCGCTGTGGGAGATCGGCGATGTCCAAAGCGCCAGAGAGCTCAACGAACGGGCCCTGGAGCTGGGACAGAGAGCCAACTTCATCGGAGCGGAGATGAGCGCCCGGATCGACCTGCTGTTCGGGGACGTGATCGAGGGTGCTGTCGGACACGCCGATCGAGCGTTGCCTGAAATCCAGGAAATCGCCGAACGAGCGAAGGGCTGGCACGGATGGCTGTGGGTCTGTCGTCTGCACGCGGCTCGGGCCGAGATCGCGTTGGCCGGCGGGCGTTTCGAAGACGCGGCGACCGCGGCGCGGGATTCGTTGGACTCGGCGCTTCGCTACACGCGGCCGAAGTACGCCGCTCGGTCCCGAACGATCCTGGGGCGGGCGCTGTTGTCCATGGGCTCGCTCGATGACGCCATCTCGGCGTTTCAAGAAGCGGTTGCCGACGCCGAGAGGCTGCGCCACATGCCGTCTCTGTGGACGCCGCTTGCGGGATTGCGCGACGCGCATCGACAGGCCGGGCGTGACGACGCCGCGGCGGAGCCGGCGGCTCGAGCGAAGAAGGCTGTGGAGGAGTTCGCGGCGCGTCTCAGCGACGAACGGCGAGGCCGCTTCCTGTCGAGCCCGGGCATCACAGAGCTCGAACTCGATTCCTGACGGGCCGGGATGGAGCTGCAGAGATTCGAGCGGCGGTTCTGTTCGAGCACGCTCTGGCGTATCGCGACACAGCAAGCAGTCATCCCGTGGATCGTCCGGTTCGCGAACCAAGACCTCTCGGACTCCGCAGCGGTCCTCGAGCTCGGGTGCGGCGGCGGGTTCAACGCGGAGACGCTGTTGGAACGTTTCACCGGATGGCACTTCACAGCAACCGACTACGACCCCGAGATGGTCGAGCTCTGTCGATCCCGGCTGGTCAGGTTCGGCGAACGCGTACAGGCCGAGCAAGCCGACGCGACGGCATTGCCGTACGACGGTGGGTCGTTCGACCTGGTCCTCGCCATCGGCGTGCTGCACCACGTCGGTGCGTGGGAGAAGGCACTGGCCGAAGCGGCCCGCGTTCTGAAACCCAATGGGTCACTGCTGATGGTGGATCTGCTGGACACGTTCTTCGTCGGTCCGCTTCGAACGGTGTTCCCGCCGGTTCGGACCTACACCGCCGACCAACTGGTGAGTGAGCTGCCTAGAGCGGGGTTCACGCGGTACCGGCTTCGCGGCGAAACGCTGTGGTGCCGCTTGCTGGCGCAAGCGGCA
>DASVPT010000284.1:0-1685 GCA_036389535.1 Actinomycetota bacterium | reverse complement strand
GGGGTGCTGCGTACCGTGCCCGGCGTGGTGCAGGTGGAGATGAGTTGAGGGCGAGCCATGCTCACCCGTCATTCCCGCGCAGGCGGGAACCCAGACACGCCGACGGTGGCGGAGCGGAGCGGCCACGGCGGTTCTGGATCCTCGCCTTCGCGAGGATGACGGGTGGGAGCTTCAGCACCAGGTTCCAGCCGAGGAGCGGCTTGATCTGAGCCTCCCAGGGCGATCGCTTGAGGGTGTGACGGCTTACGGGGTGAGAGTTGGCGTGATTCATAGAGAGCCTCAATCGAAGAGGTTCTCGATGTCGGGCACGTCTTTTCTGGATCATTTCTCCGGCCTGGAGGATCCTCGCCAGCTCTGGAAGGTGGGCTACCCTCTCCCCGAGATCCTGCTGGTCGTGCTGTGCGGCACGATCGCGGGGGCGGAGAACTTCGTCGAGGTCGAGCGGTGGGCGAACCGCAAGCTCGCTTTCCTGCGCCGTCTCCTGGCGTTCCGGCGCGGCGTGCCCTCGCATGACACGCTGACCGACGTGCTGAACGCCTTGCCGGCCGCGGCCTTCTCGGAATGCTTCACGGCCTGGGTCGATCGCTTGCGCGAGAGCGAGCCCGACATCGTGGCGATCGACGGCAAGACCTCGCGCCGGGCCCGGCGCGGGGCGGCCCACCCTCTCCATCTCGTGTCGGCCTGGGCGACGCGCCAGCGCCTCGTCCTCGGCCAGGAGGCCGTGGCCACGAAGGGCAACGAGATCACGGCCATCCCGCTGCTGCTCGAGCGGCTCGAGCTGACCGGCGCGCTCGTCACCATCGACGCCATCGGTTGCCAGCGCGACATCGCCAAGGCCATCCGGGCCCGGGGCGCCGATTACCTCCTGGCCCTGAAGGATAATTGGCCGACGCTGGCCGAGGAGGTCCGGCTCTTCTTCGACACCGCTCCGGCGAACGCCTTCGACACGCACGTGACCGTCGACGGCGATCACGGCCGCATCGAGACCCGCCGCCACCGCGTCTCCCGTGAGGTCGGCTGGCTCGCGACAGACCGGCGCTTCCCCGGCGAGCCCCGCTTCCCCGACCTCGCCGCCATCGCGACCGTCGAGGCCGAGGTCGAACGCGACGGCAAGATCACCACCGCACGGCGCTTCTATCTCTCGTCCGCCCCGCTCGACGCCAAGCTGTTCGCCCGCGCCGTGCGAGCCCATTGGGGCATCGAGAACCGCCTCCACTGGGTCCTCGACGTCGTCTTCCACGACGACCTCATGCGCCTCAGAACCCTGCACGGGCCCGCCAACATGGCGACCGTCAAACACGCCGCCCTCAACTTGATCCGAGCCATCCCAGACAAAGCCAGCATCACCGTCCGACGCAAAACCGCAGCCTGGGACGACGACTACCTCCTCAACGCCATCACCCAATCAGCCGCTTGAACCCTTCAAGCGATTCCCCTGAGATGACGATGCGCGCCGCGAGCGCTAACGTTGGTCGACGGAGGACACGATGGCGCACGCACACGGACACGCGCACGACCACCACCATGGCAGCGGCAGCGAACTCTCGGACGTCGAGCTACGCGTGCGCGCGCTCGAATCCGTGCTGGTCGAAAAGGGCTACGTCGACCCCGCGGCGCTCGACGCCCTGGTCGAGACTTACGAGACCAAGGTGGGGCCGCACAACGGCGCGAAGGTGGTGGCGAAA
>DASVPT010000283.1:0-7228 GCA_036389535.1 Actinomycetota bacterium | reverse complement strand
CGCCGACGACGGCAAACAAGGCCTTCGCTGAGTTGAGCTCTCCGCCATCGCCACGGCGAAAGCATAGTCAGGGCTCGCTCACCGCTGGGGCAGCCCAGGCGCGCTTAGAGACGGTAGGGCACTGAAGACACCACCACGGACGGCTCGAAAAGGAACGTCCCTTTGAGCGTCAGCGCGGTCTGGTTGTGAAGGATGCGGTGCCAGTTTTTCTGGACCACGAACTCCGGAATGACGATAGTGACGAACGTCTTTGGCTGTTCCTCGAGTCTCTGGCGGACCCAGGCATGGATCGGCCTGGCGATCTGGCGGTACGGCGACGGGAGCACTTCGAGCGGAAGGGGAAACGTTCGTGTCTCCCACTCAGCGCGAACGCCGGCCGTTTCTTGTTCGTCCACCTCGACGTGGACGCAGTGGACCTCGTCGGCCTGCAACGACAACGCGTACCGAAGGCTTTGGCCGGTGGCGTTGTGAACGCCCGAGACGAGGACGACCGCGACGTGCCGCCACCCCTTCATCGCCGCCTGCAGACCGGCGGGGTACAGCGCCGGCTCGAGGTCCTCATAGCCGGCATGGTGCGCGACGTTGGTCACGACCACGTTCGCTTCCTTGACCAGCGTGGCCTTTATCCGTTGGACGTGCCAGCTGTGAAGCAAGTGCCGCCAGCCTGTGTAACGAACAGTCTCCGGGATGATGACGTTAATGAGCTCGCCGGGTTTCGATTCCGAGCGAAGCTCCCGAACCAGATTTCTGACCTCCACCGGGATGCTCCGGTTCTTGAGCCGAAGCTCCATCACCTGCCCGAGGCGCCCCCACCCTTCGAGCAGAAAGTCAGCCCCAGTCCCTGTGGGAGCGAAGTGCACGAGCCGCAGATCGATCGGCCATACCCGCGTTGCGTAGGCCGCAGCGTAGACATCTTCCGGTCCCGGCGACCCCACCGGGATTACCACACGCTGCCGGGCTCGGTCGCTGACCGGACCACGTCGCTTCGGGTCGCGAAGCGCGGCGCTGGCCTCCTCATAGTGCCGGTGCACCTTCAAAAGGCCGGCAATCATCACCGGGATGGCGATCAGGATGATGTACGCGCCCTGGGTGAACTTCGTCGCCGCAATGATCACCGTCATCACGCCGCTCACCACGGCGCCGAATCCGTTGATGACAAGGCCACGGCGCCATCCCTCTTCACGGAGCCTTCGATGCCGCCTGGCCATTCCGGCTTGCGAGAAGGTGAACGAAGTGAAGACGCCGATCGCGTACAGCGGAATGAGGCTCGTCACGCTCGCCTTGAACAGAATCAGCAGAAGGCTGGCGAAGAGGGAAAGAACGATGATGCCGTTCGAAAAGACCAGCCGGTCTCCATGGCGCATGAGCTGGCGCGGGAGGAATCGATCGCCGGCCAAGAAGCTCGCCAGGCGGGGGAAGTCCGCGTAGCTCGTGTTGGCCGCGAGGACAAGGATGAGCATGGTGGCGATCTGCACCATGACGAAGAGACCGGTGCCGAGTCCCGTCCGGCCGAAGACGCCCCTGGCGACCTGAGCGATCACCGTGACCTTCTCCTCGGGATCGGGAACGACGTGGAGCCTCGCCGCCATGATCGAGAGACCGAGGAACATCACGCCAAGCAGCGACCCCATCCACATAAGCGTGGTGATCGCGTTCCTCCACTCGGGTCGCTTGAAGGCCGGGACCCCGTTGGAGATCGCCTCGACGCCCGTGACGGCCGCGCCGCCTGAAGCGAACGCGCGGAGCGTGAGGAAGACGAGGGCAAGACCCGCGAAGGACTTGGTTGGCGGGACCGGGAATTGCGAGGCGGACGCCGGGAGATCGCCGAACACGAGCCGGAAGAAGGACACGCCCAGGAGCACACCCATCATGGCCAGGAAGAAATAGGTCGGGACGGCAAAGATTCGGCCCGACTCCCGAACGCCTCGCAGGTTGCCCCACGCGAGAATCGCCACAAACGAGAGCGAGATGAGCACCCGCCACCGAAACGCCGGCTCGTAGAGCGAGGTCAACGCGGCGGTTCCGGCAGCGACGGAGACCGAGACGGTCAGAATGTAATCCGTCAAGAGGGCGACACCGGCAATCTGCGCCGGCTTGACCCCGAAGTTGTCCTTCGTGACGAGGTAGGCCCCACCGGCCTGCGGGTACGCACGAATGGTCTGCCGGTACGAGAACAGCAGCGTTGCCAGAATGAGCAGCAGCGCGATGGTTATGGGAACGACCCTGGCGAAGGCCGCGGCGCCCAGGCCGGCAAACATGAGGACGCGAAGGATCTCTTCCGTCGCGTAGGCGGATGACGAGAGATTGTCGCTTGCGAAGACCGCGAGCGCCGTCGGCTTTCCCAACCGCTCGTGGAGGAGCCGTTCGGTCGCCAACGGCCGCCCGACCAGGAACCGCTTGAACCGCGTTACCCGTCGCGGGCGAACCGGACGAGATGCCGGTGTCGACGGATCGCGCCCCGCCTTGGAAACTCGCGTGTGCTCACGAGTTCTTGCCATTCCGTGAGTGTTCGCGCGCGCGGATCAATGGGTCCTCAAAACGATCTCCTTGGCTCTAAAGAAGTGCTCAAAACGCGGCCGGCTATTGAGGTACCCACGCGCCAGGGCCACACTTGAGGGCAGATGAAAGGATTCATAGCGTCGAGGCCCTCGTCTCGGGGCCGCATGGCCGCCGCGGCGGTTCTTCCCCCGGCCATCGCTGTCGGTGTACCCGTTGCGCTCGGATTTCGGAATCTGGCGGCGGCCACAGCGCTCTGCCTTCTGGCCGTCGTTGTGGCGGCTGCGTGGGCCGGACTGGCGAGCGGAATCGCGGCTTCCTTTGTCTCGTTCGTCGGTCTGAACTTCTTCTTCACCGTGCCGCATCACACGTTCGTCGTGCGGCACGCCGGCGACCTCGTCGCCCTGCTCGCGTTTCTCCTGTGCGCCCTGATCGTCGGGACGCTGCTCAGCCGAACGCTCGAGGAGCGCGCCCGAGCCGAACGACGCGCGATGGAGGCACAGTTTCTGAGCCGGACGACAGCGAAGCTCGTTTCCGGCGAGCCATTCGACGGGATCCTGGACGGGTTTGCCCGCGATCTGGTGCCGTTGTTCAACCTTTCCCGATGCGAGATCTCGACGCAAAGCGGAACCGGAACTGCCGCAGCCGCGACCGACCACGCAGGCGGACCTTCGATCACAATCCCGCTCGCCACCCAGTCCGGGTCCTTCGGCTCGCTCGTGGCAACACGTCCGCCTGGCGGTCATGCCTTCACCTTTGGAGAGGTGGAGCTGCTCAACATCCTCGCCAGCCAGACGGCGCTCGCCATCGAACGCACCCGTCTCGACTCGGACCTCCGGGAAACACGCCTTGAAGCGCAGGGGAACCAGCTTCGCGCGGCCCTCTTTTCGTCAGTGACCCACGACCTGCGAACGCCGCTTTCGTCGATCAAGGCGAGCGCCTCCGGGTTGCTCGCCGAAGGCGTCAGCTACAACGAGAAGCAGAGCCGCGAAATGTTGCACACAATCGTCGAGGAAGCCGACCACTTGAATCAGATCGTGGGCAATCTCCTCGACCTCGCCCGGATGCGTTCGGGAGCACTGGTCCCGTCGAAACAGCCGCTCCTCATTGAGGATCTCATCGCGTCCGTCCTTCGTCGGGAGCAGCGCCGAATGCATGGCATCACGGTCAAAACGACCATCCGCCGTGATCTCCCACCCCTCGACGCCGACCCGGTTCAGATCCAACAGGTGCTGGTGAACCTGTTGGAGAACGCGATGCGATTCTCACCTCCCGGCGGCGAGGTCCACATTTCCGCCGCCCGATGGCAGGATGCCGTGCGGGTCCGCGTGGCGGACAACGGCCCCGGAATCCCGGTGGAGGATCGGACGCGGGTGTTCGAGGAGTTCTACCGGCGTGACGCCGGACCTGCGCGAGGCGGAACCGGACTTGGCCTCGCCATCTCGAAGGCCATCGTCGTGGCGCACGGCGGCAAGATTTGGGCCGAGGGCTCCGCCGGCGGCGGAGCGGCGCTGGTGTTCGAGCTTCCGGCGGCGACGAGCGGGTCTGATGGCGCCACGCGGTCACCGGTACGAGAAGAGGTCGGGCGCTGACCGAGATTCTCGTCGTTGACGATGAGCCCCAGATTCTCCGGGCCCTACGGACGTCCCTGCAGGCTGGAAATTACGAGGTGATCGTGGCATCGACCGGCGAAGACGGACTCACGATGGCCGCCGAAAGGTCACCGGCACTCGTCATCTTGGATCTGGGACTGCCCGACATGGACGGGGCTGAAGTGATCCGCCGCCTCAGGACCTGGAGCGACGTCCCGGTCATCGTCGTGTCTGTCCGCGAGGGCCAGCCGGACAAGATCGAGGCCCTCGACGCCGGGGCGGACGACTACGTGACCAAGCCCTTCGACATCGAAGAGGTCCTTGCGCGGATGCGGGCTGCCCTCCGCCGAACCAAGGCCGACGGCCTGCACGGATCGGTGTTGCGGTTCGGGGACCTCGAGGTTGATCTGGGCCGGCAGCTGGTTCGGATGCAGGACGAGGTCATCCATCTGACGAAGACCGAGTACGCCCTCCTCGAGGCCATGGTGACGAATCCCGGGAAACTTCTCACACACCAGTGGCTCCTCCGGAAAGTCTGGGGACGCGGATATGGAGATGAGAGCCACTATCTCCATGTGTACGTGCGACAGCTTCGGCAGAAGCTCCACGACGACCCCGCCATCCCCAGGTTCATCATCACCGAACCGGCGGTCGGATACCGCTGGATTCCAGAGCCGGTGTCACCCTAGAATTCAGCCAAGACCGGTCCGGTCAGGGACGATGTCACTCCGAGTACTGTGCCCGCTCTTTCTCATCGCGGCGGTGGCAAACGCGTGCCCTGAAAGAATCGAACCGCCGAGGCCGCCCGACATACTCGCTCAGATTTCCCGAACGACTCCAGCCGCGGCCGCGCGGTACTCGGTGGCGGCCTACTTGTCGATCGACCGCCCCGGCCAGTTCACGCCGATCTATCGCGGCGGAGGAGTGATCGACTTCACTCGAGAAGAGGTCTCGGGCGACCTGGTCTTTGAACAGCCGAGGATCGAGGGGCTGAGGTTCATCGTGGACGTGACAGGCGTCTACATGAAGGGAACGGCCGACGTCGGACTGAAGCTGCCCACGGGGGACAAGTGGCTACTGCTGGAACCACGGGATTTCTCGCAGATCAGGTTCGACATCTCTTCGTTCCTCCAGGGGGATCCGACCCAAGAGTTCAGGTTCCTCGCGCGACACGCCGGGCGACCTCGCCGTCTCGGACCAGACAACATCGGTGGAGCGATTGGAGTGGAAGAGCATTACCGGATGATCGTCGACCTCTCCAGACTCAAGACATCACTGCGCCGCCGCGAAGAGCGTGAACTCTCGAGCGCTTCACGAGACGATCTCCACCGCCTGCTCGATCAGCTCGGTCCGGTGACCACGGCGCTCGTCAAGGACGTGTGGATCGGCGCGGAGGGACGTGTCGTCCGCGACGCGACAACCATCACCGCGAGGGTGGGCCCCAAGAACCGAACCGCGTCCTTGAGGCGCGTGTTCGACTACCTGGAATACGGGTCGAACTTCTATGTCAATCCGCCACCGCCGGGAGCCTTCAGCACCTGACGGTCAGGCCAGCGAGAGGTTGGGCGATGCCCCGATCTCGAGGTCCGTACGCTCTCCGGCCATCAGCCGGTGATAGCCGGCGCAGGCGATCATCGCGGCGTTGTCCGTGCAGAGCTCGATCGGCGGAACCAGCAGCTCGAGTCCTTCTTGCTTCGCTCGCTCCGCGATGAGTTCTCTCAGTCGAGTGTTCGCCACCACCCCACCGCCGAGCACAATCTTGGCCACACCTTTGTCGGTTGCCGCGGCGATCGTCTTGTCCACTTGGACGTCGACGACGGCTTCCTGGAAGGAAGCGGCCAGGTCTGCCTCGTTGATCTCCTCGCCCCGTCCTCGCGCGTCCTTGACGTATCGAATGACCGCGGTCTTCAGTCCGGAGAGCGAGAAGTCGTACCCCCGTTCGGTCACGGCCCGCGGAAAGCGAATGGCCGCCGGGTCGCCCTTTTTCGAGAGCGAGTCGATGGCCGGCCCTCCCGGGAACCCGAGCCCGATGAACCTCGCAACCTTGTCGAAGGCCTCGCCGGCAGCGTCGTCGAGCGTCTGGCCGAGGATCTCGTAACGATGGGGCTCCGGGACGTAGACCAGCATGGTGTGGCCGCCCGAGACCAGAAACGAGACGTACGGTTCGTCCAACGGCTGTCGGTCGATGAAGTTGGCGTAGATGTGACCTTCCAGATGGTTCACTCCGATGAACGGCCGGTCGAGCGAGAGAGCGATGGCCTTCGCCGCGGCGATGCCCACCAACAGAGCTCCGACCAATCCGGGCCCCACGGTCACCGCGACGGCGTCAATGTCCGCCACCCACATCCCCGCTTCGGTGAGCGCCATGGTGATCAAAGGATTGATGTTCTCGACGTGAGCGCGAGCCGCGACCTCGGGGACCACGCCGCCGAACCGGTCATGGAGATGCGCCTGGCTGGCGAGAACGTTGGAGAGCAGCTCGCGTCCGTCCTCCAGCACCGCCACGGCGGTCTCGTCGCAGGACGTCTCGACTCCGAGGACCTTCATGGATTCAAGGACGAACGCCGGGGGGCACGTTGGTGATCAGCTGCTCGAGCCGTTCGCGGTACTCGGCCGAGCGGATGTCGTCTGCCCACATCACGATGGCGTCCTCGTTCGTCTCCTGGTAGTAGTTCTTCCGAACGCCCACCGGCCTGAACCCGAACTGGCCGTACATGCGCTGGGCCCCCGCGTTCGACACGCGGACCTCCAGGGACGCCGCTTTCCCCCCGAGCCGCAGACCCTCCTGGATCAGCTCATAGAGCAGCCGCGTGCCGATCTTCTTTCGGTGATGTCCGGGGTCCACCGCGATGGTGGTGATGTGGGCTTCTTCCCCGTAGCACATCACGCCGCCGTACCCGACGACGTCCTTGCCCATCTTCGCCACCAGATAGGTCCGGTTGTGGAACTCGTTCATCTCGGAGAGGAACAGGTTCGGGCTCCACGGACGCGGATACACCTGCTTCTCGATGGCCATCACGCCCTTCAGATGGCGCCGGCGCATCCGCGCGATGTCGACCTCAGCCGGTTCGACGACGCTTATCCCAGGTGATCTCCGCATCCGTCTTCCTCACGTAGTACGGGGCCAGGTCGAATACCCG
>DASVPT010000282.1:0-7263 GCA_036389535.1 Actinomycetota bacterium | reverse complement strand
GCTTCACGGGCCGCTTGAAGCATCGCGTCGGCGAACGCGTCGAGGGTCTCCTTCGACTCAGTCTCGGTGGGCTCGACCATCATCGCTTCCTCCACGATCAACGGGAAATACACCGTGGAGGGATGGAACCCGAGGTCGATGAGCCGCTTAGCGATATCCATGGCCCGGACTCCATGCCGCCGAAAGCGCTTCGCGGTGGCCACGAACTCGTGCATCGGCCGTCCCTCGAACGCGAGCGGGAACGCCTCCTTGACCAGGCACGCTAGATAGTTCGCGTTCAGGACGGCGCGCTCCCCCACCTCGCGGAGCCCTTCGCGGCCGTGTGCGAAGACGTACGCGTACGCCCGAACCAGCACGCCGAAGTTCCCATGGAAACCGTGGACACGGCCGATGGCGTCGGGACGGTCGGCGTCCCAGAAGTACCGGCCGCTGTCCTCGTCGAAGCCCACCACGGGGGCCGGCAGAAACCGTTCCAGTCGCTCGTTCACCGCGACCGGACCGGCGCCTGGACCTCCCCCGCCGTGCGGCGTGGCGAAGGTCTTGTGGGTGTTCATGTGGACGATGTCGAACCCCATGTCGCCCGGGCGGACCCGTCCGATGATCGCGTTGAGGTTGGCGCCGTCGTAATAGAGGAGGCCGCCCACCCGGTGCATTGCCTTGGCGATGCCCTCGATCTCCTCCTCGAACAACCCGAGCGTGTTGGGATTCGTCAGCATCAACCCCGCGACGTCCTCGTCGACCATCTTCTCCAGCGCCCCGAGATCAACCAGACCGCGCGCGTCCGAAGGAACCTGCACCGCCTTGTAACCGGAAAGCGTGACGCTCGCCGGGTTCGTGCCATGCGCCGAGTCGGGGATGATGATCTTCGACCGCGCGTCGCCGTTCTTGGTGTGGAACGCCCGCATGATCAGCAGACCGGTGAGCTCCCCCGACGCGCCGGCGGGGGGTTGGAAGGTCGCCCGGGCCATCCCGGTGATCTCGCATAGCGCGCGCTCCAGCCGCCACAACATCTCCAGCGCGCCCTGAACCGTTTCGTCGGGCTGGTGAGGATGGAGCCGCTGGAAGCCCGGAAGCGCGGCCACGGTCTCCGCGACCTTCGGGTTGTATTTCATGCTGCACGACCCGAGCGGATAGAAACCCGTGTCGACGCCGTAGTTGATCTGGGAGAGCCGGGTGAAGTGCCGGACGATGTCGCTTTCGCTCAACTCGGGTAGCGACGGCCTTCGGTTGGTTCGATGCGCGTCTTTGAGCTGAACGGGCGGAACGTCGAGCTCCGCGAACGTCGCCGCCCGGCGACCCGCCCGCGAACGTTCGGCCAGCGTGCGGCGTCCGATCTCAGGGCCTCCGATTCGAACAGGGCTTCCGACATGGTCCGTCACGAGGACACCGCCTCTTCGAACGCTTTCACGAACCCATCGATCTCCTCGCGCGTTCGGCGTTCCGTGACGGAGATGGCGAGTCCTCCATCGACGATCGGACCCGCCAGGAAGCCGCGCTCGACAAGCCGGCGTTGAACGTCCTCCGCCGACCGATCGTCTCCGACGTGCACCACGAACTCCTTGAAGAACTCTTCACCCGGCCAGGCCAGCTCCACCGCCGAGATGTCGGAGAGGCGTTCGGCGGCGTAGTGCGCCTTGGCCATGCACTGCTCCCCCAGCTCCCGAAGGCCGTCGGGTCCCAACCAAGCCAGGTACACCGTGGCGGCGACCGCCATCAGCGTCTGGTTGGTGCAGATGTTCGAGGTCGCTTTCTCCCGGCGGATGTGCTGCTCGCGCGCCTGCAACGTCAGGACGTAGCCCCGTTGGCCGTCCACGTCCGTGGTCTCGCCCGCGATTCGTCCAGGCATTCGCCGGACGTCCTGCATGTGCGCGGCGATGATCCCGAGGTACGGCCCGCCGTAGTTGAGGTGGTTGCCGAGCACCTGCCCTTCCGCCACCGCGATGTCCGCGCCCAGCTCGGCGGGCGACTTCAGCACGCCGAGCGAGAGCGGATCGAAGACGTGAATGGCTCGAGCGCCGGCCTTTCGCGCTGCCTCGAACAGCCCCCCGGCAACGGGCTCGATATTCCCCCACTTGTTGGGCGACTGGAGGACAACCGCGGCGACGTCGTCCTCGACGGTCGCGCCGGCCCTGCTCACCCCTCCATCTGAATCGAGCATCTCGATCGAGAAGTGCTCGCCCGCCCCGTACGTTCGGAGCGTCTCGACGTACCGGGGATCGATCTCCGCACCGACCAACACGCGCTGACGCCGGGTCGCCCCGGTCGCCATGTGCACCGCCTCGACCAACGCGGTCGGACCGTCGTACAGCGACGCGTTGGAGACGTCCAGCCCGGTCAGCTCGCAGATCATCGACTGATACTCGAACAGGGCCTGCAACACGCCCTGCGAGAGCTCCGGCTGATACGGCGTATACGAGGTATAGAGCTCCGATCGCCCCGCCAGCGCCCACACCACCGATGGCACGTAGTGGTCGTACGCGCCACCGCCGGCGAAGCAGACGAAGTCGTCGGCGTGACGGTTGCGCGCCGCGAGTCGCCGGAGGTCTCCGACCAGCTCCATCTCCGAGACGCCTTCCGGAATATCGAGGTCGCGGTCGAGGCGAACTCCGCCCGGCAGGTGAGCGAAGAGGTCGTCAAAAGAGGAGAGCCCGCAGGCGGCGAGCATCTCGCGGACTTCGTCTTCGGTGTGGGGCGCGAACCGCACGGGGGGAGTCTACAGGCGGGCGGTCAGTCCCCCGGAGCGGGATCGGTCGGATCTTCGAGCGAGGCGAGCGGCGAGGCGGCGGGCCGGGTTCGCCCGTCTTCCAGCCCGTACTTCGTCACCAGGGACAGGTAGTCGCGCTGATAAAAGATCTTGCACACGACGTCCGGATACAGCTCCCGGAGACGCCGAACCTTGCGGTTCTTCTTGGTCACCAGCTTCTGATTGAGCGTGGTGATCTCGATGTACAGGTCATACGCCGGCAGATAGAAGTCAGGCGTAAACCGCTTGATGACGTTGCCGTGCTCATCCCACTCCAGATCGAATGACGTGGGTTCGTATTGCCATTCGATCTGATAGAAGTCAAGCAGACGAGCGAACTGTCGCTCGCTCCGGTGAGCAAAGCTGACGATATCGCTGGGGGGCGGCTCCGCAAGGGTTTCGCGGCGGGGGGTCAAGCTCCTCCGGCGCGGGCCATCCGGGGACGAGCTTCTCTCTTCGGTTTGGCGGAGGGCTTCAGGGAGCTCGACAGGTCGTCCCACACCTTGTCGAGCGCGATGGCGAAAACCCCCTGTCCCCTCTTCACCAGGTCGATGATCTCGCCTTCCGATTCGCATGCGTAGATTCGTGTCCCATCGGACATGAGCGTCGCGGTTGAGGGTTCGGTTCCGAGATGCTGGCGCAGGTAGATGACCGCTTTGCGGACGTTCTGCAGCGACACGCCGGCATCGAGGAGCTTCTTGATCACCTTGAGTTGGACGAGGTCCCGAAACGAATAGAGGCGCTGGGTGCCCGATCCCCCGGCCTCGCGAATGCTCGGAGTGACAAGACCGGTCCGAGCCCAATAGTCCAGCTGGCGATAGGAGATGCCGACCAGTTTGCAGACGTCAGGGACTCGGTATCCCTCCGAATCGGACATTCACAACTCCGTAATTACGAGGACGTAAGGAAGGCTACCATGAGGCCTTTCCCTGTCAATGACGCTCGTGTTCGCGTGACGCGCGGGTGAGGTGCGACCGCCGGCTAGGCGAAGTCTTCCGGGGTGACCTGGTCCAAGAACTCTCGAAACTTCTCCACTTCCTGCTCTTCATCGTCCCGAATCACGATGGACGCCTCGGTGAGTACGTCCTCGCTGGCGTAGATCGGCACGTTGACTCGAACCGCGAGGGCAATGGCATCGCTCGGACGAGATGAGATCTCGTACCGGGTTCCGTTGAGCCCCATCTGAATGACCGCGTAGAACGTGCCTTCCCGAAGCTCGGTGATCACGATGCGCTCCACGGCCACGCCGATCTCCTCGAGCACGTTTTTCATGAGGTCGTGCGTCATGGGACGGGCGGTGACGATTCCCTGAAGGGCGAAGGCGATCGCGGTCGCCTCCATGGCTCCGATCCAGATTGGAAGGTATCGCTCGCCCTCGCGCTCTCGCAGCAAGACGATGGGCTGATTCGTCGGGAGCTCGACCCGCACACCGACGAGGTTCAGTTCGATCATGGGCTCGAGTTCAATGTAGCGAGCGGCCCTTGGTTAGACAACCGACACGGCGATGGCGCCCGGATCATGACGGACCGGCCGGCGGCGCCGACTCCGCCGACGAGGCGGATGCACCCGGAAGGAATTCCGCAAGCGCGTCTCGATCCTCTTCCAGACGAGCCTGGTCCTTGACCGCGAGAATCACCGGAAGATTTCGGTACCGCTCCCCCACGTCGAGTCCGTACCCGACGACGAAGGTGTCCGGACAGTCGAATCCGCGGTAGCGAATCTCGAGCGGCGGGATTCGCCGGACGCTCTTGTCCAGCAGCGTGCACACCTCCAGCGACCGTGGTTCGCGAGCACGCAGGGCGGTGAGCAAGTACGAAAGCGTCAGGCCCGTGTCGATGATGTCCTCGACCAGGATGACGTCCTCTCCTCCAATGTCCTGGTCGAGGTCCTTGAGGATTCGCACCACGCCGCCCGTCTCCTCCGAGCCGCCGCCGTACGAGGAGATGGACATGAAGTCGACCCTGACCTGGAGATCGATCTGGCGAAAGAGATCTGCCAGGAACACGAACCCGCCCTTCAGCACCGAGACCAGGACCGGCGACCCGCCCGCGTAGTCACGGGAGATCTCCTGGCCGATCTCCCGGACCCGTTGGCGAATCTCCGGCTCCGAGAACAGCACCGTCGCGACGTCGGACACGTGGCGGATTATAGGAACGCGTCCAGAACCGCCCGGCCCATCGCCTCGAGCGCCCGAAGAATGGGACGGAACCGCGGTGGGGCCAGCCCCGGCAGCTCCACCGGTGTGGTGATGACGGTTTGCGCGGAGACGGCGGGAACGGACCCCAGGACGCGACCGTTCATCGTGATGATCTCCTTGCCGACCACCTGCCCTTCGGCGATGGGAAGCCGGAGGCCGCGCTTCCTTTTGAGATGCAGTGAGACGCGGTGCTTCGGCGCCACGGGAGTCAATCGCGCGAGCGATCCTCCGGCGATCACAGGAACCGCGAGGCGTCGCACCTTGATGGTCCCGAGGGACTGCCCGGCCCTCACGAGCTCGGCAGGCTGAAACCCGACGAACCCGTAATTCAGGAGACCCGCGGCGTCATCGAAGGCGTTCCTCGGTGCGCCCAGAACCACCGCGACCAGCGTTCGGCCTCGGCGTCTCGCCGCGGCCACCAGGCAGTGCCCGGCCGCGGAGGTGAACCCCGACTTTCCACCGACCGCGCCTCGGTACAGCCACAGCAGGGCGTTGCGATTTTGGATGTGTCGGGCAGGACCGTGGGGCGCCGGGATGGTCCGAAACTTCGTTGCCACGATCTTTCGAAAGATCGGATTGTCGAAGGCGCGCCTCCACAACGACGCGAGGTCCAGCGCCGAGGAATATCCCCGATCGTCGAGTCCGCTCGGACTGAAGAAGCGCGTGTCGCCCAGACCGATCCGCTTGGCCCGACGGTTCATCAAGTGAACGAAAGACACCGCTGATCCCGAGATGTGGTCGGCCAGCGCGACCGCGGCGTCGTTGGACGACTGAAGCAGCAGCGCATACAGAAGGTCGCCCACCCGAATCCGCTCTCCGCTCGCCAGGCCCAGGCGCGATCCGGTTTGGCCTGCCGCTTCCGAGTCGACCTTCACTCGCTCGGAAGGACGCGTCGACGCCAGCACCAGGAGGGCGGTCATGATCTTGGTGAGGCTGGCGATGGGGCGATGGACGGTGCCGCTCTTTCGAAACAGCACCTGTCCCGTGGAGAGATCGGTCAGTGCCGCGGCGCTCGCCGAGATCTTGGGCGCCTTTGTCGACGGCCGCGGCGTCTCGAGGACGGTCGGAAACGGAGACGGCGAACCGTTCGGCGGAACCGGAGTGGGCGGCGGCGTCGAGGCGGATGACGCGCCATCCAGCAGAGCCCAAACCAGGGGTATCACGAGCGCGATCGCGCCCACACGTCGGCGCACGGCGGCGGTTAGGACTGGAGGTACTGCCGAAGGTTCGAGCTGAGCAACGCCTGCTTCAGCTTCCGGGACAGCGAGGTGAGGTCGCTCAGGTTCTCCACCGCCGTTCGCCGGGAGTCCGGGTTCTTCTGCCGCAGCATCGGCATCACCAGCTGTTCGAAGAACGTCGCCTCACGTTCGGCGAAGTGCCGGTACATGGCCAGGTGCCTCGGCTCGATCCCGTACTTGAAGAAATCGCGGGCGATCGACAGGACGACGAAGTCATCGCCGTCGTAGTACTTCGCGCCGTTCATCCCATGAGAGCACACGATGCCGAATCCCTCCAGTTCCCCGATTCGGGATGGGTCGACGCCGGTAGCCGCGGCCAACTCGTCCATCGACATCTGGAGTCCCGTGGGCGGCGGAGTGAGGGCCTCCTCCTTCTGCTCCGGTTGGACCTTGGCCCGCTTGCGGCCGTCCTCTGGTTTCTTGTCCAACCGCTCCTTGATGACCTTCAAGGGGAGGTACTCATCGCGCTGCAACCGCAGCACATTACGGAGGCGCTCGACGTCGCTCTGGTAGAACTTCCGGTATCCGGACGGGGTGCGCTCGGGGTCGACCAGGCCTTCACCTTCCAGGAATCGAATCTTGGAGATCGTGATGTCGGGAAACTCCGACTTGAGCGCCACCAGCACCTCGCCGATCGACATGTAGTTTCGAGTGCCCATCACTCCCCCGAGTAGAACGTCAACTTGAACCTTCCGATTTGAAGCTCGTCGCCGTTGGCGAGCTGGGTCTCATCGACCCGCTGCCGGTTGACGTAGGTGCCGTTGAGGCTTCCGACGTCGTGAATGTAGAAACGTCCGTCGCGGCGACGAAACTCCGCGTGCCGCCGCGACACCGTCACATCGTCGAGGAAGATGTCGCTCTCGGGGTGCCGGCCCGCGGTGGTCACGTCCTTGTCGATCAGGAACTTCGAGCCGGCATTCGGACCCCGTTGGACCACCAGAAGCGCCTGACCGAGCTCCAGCTCCCCCTGTGGTAGCGCCCGGTCCGCCGCGTCGTCCTCGAGCTCTGCAGGCGAAAACCGAACCGTGGCGTCCTCCTGAAGGGCAGTGCCGCAGTTCGCGCAGAACCGGGCGGATTCGGGATTT
>DASVPT010000281.1:0-14451 GCA_036389535.1 Actinomycetota bacterium | reverse complement strand
GGATAGGCGCGCCGACTCGCGTCCGCCGGTTCGAATCGAAAGTCTCCACGCCGAAGGGTCGACCAGCGGCACAGCATCGTTGAGCCATTGGGTCACGGGCATGATCTCGGGACGGAGCGACCCGGTTTCGTACGAACCGGTGAACCGCCGACGGCGTCCGGGAAGGCGCGCAACCCACGTGAGACCGGAGAGCGCCCCGTAGGACGCGAGCGACGCGCCGCCCAGGAGCGCCGAGCGCAGAAGCGTTCGACGGGAGAAGTCCGTTCGCCGGACTCGTACCCGCCGGGCGAGCACATGCCAGATCCCGAATGGCACCGACGCCAGCGCGGCCCCCACGTGAATCTGCATGGCCGTGACTCCGCCGACGCTTCGAAGCAGACCCGTGCCGTGGGCGAGGCCGGCGGCCAGCGCCATGACGAGGAGAACCCCGAAGGCGATGGATGCCCACGAACCCGGCCGTGCCCGCCGAATGCCCCGCCGGGCAATGACCGACTTCCACGGCGTGAGGGTCACGATCCCCAGACCGACCGTGCCATGCGCGACCACCGACCATCGCGCCCAGCCGGTTCCGACCGCGTAGGCGAGCGCCCCCGTCCCCAGCGCCGCTCCCAGCAGCACGAGGAGCGCGAGGTTGGTGCGGCGCCCGGCCATTTGGGAATTCTCGCTCCGAGCAGGCATACTCGCTCGGGCCTCCCGGCCCGATCTCCTAGAAGGGTGGAGGTGCTCTGCGGATGGGCGTGCCGTTATGGCCTTCGCACCGTGGCGCTTGCTCGGGCGTCTGTTCGCCGCGCTGTTTGGACGGCGTCGCGCCCGGCGACTGGTCGACTACGTCCGCTCAGAGCGGCGAACGCTTCGGCACGGCTTCGTCGCGCTGCTCTTTGGGGTCCTAACCTCCTTCGTCGCGGGCATCACGCTCGCGAACATCACCGAAACCCTTCGTCAGCTTCCAGGTCTGCTCATCCTCATCCCGGCCGTGCTCGGGATGCGCGGAACGATCTTCGGCGCCATGGGGGCGCGCCTGGGGACGAGCACCCACGCCGGAGTGTTCGAGGTCACGCGGGAACGAACCGGGGTTCTGTACCAGAACGTGCACGTCGCCGTGGTCTCAACCCTCTCGTCCTCCCTGTACCTGGCCGCGCTCGCGAAGCTCTCGGCTCTGGCGTTCGGACTCAACTCCATCTCGTTTTTCAAGTTCGTAACGATCTCGGTCATCGGGGGGGTGGCCGACTCCGCGATCATCTTGGTGCTGACCGTCGCGTTGTCCGTTCTCTCCTACCGCCGTCGATACGACCTGGACGCGGTGTCCACGCCGGTGGTTACGGCGGCGGCGGACATGACCACCGTTCCCATCCTCTTCCTCGCCACGTTCTTGACGAAGATCGGATGGCTCAACATCACCCTCGCCATCCTGTGCATCGCGGCGGGTCTCTATGCCACGGTTCGAGGGTTCCTCACCGACCTGCCGATCGCGCGCCGGGTCTTCTTGGAGATGGCGGCGGTCATCGTCCTCACGCCGCTCCTCGACATCCTGGCCGGAACGGTCATCGAGGCCCGGCTCGAGCAGTTCGCAGCACTCCCGGGACTTCTTCTCCTGGTCCCGTCCTTTGTCGCTTCAGCGGGGAGCCTCGGGGGGATCCTGTCGTCGCGCCTTGGGTCGAAGCTCCAGCTTGGTCTGATCTCCCCCACCGGTCTGCCGCAGGGACTCGCGTACTTGGACGCCAGCCTCGTCGCCGGCTTCGCGGTGGTGATCTTCGCCTTCACCGGCGCCCTGGGTCTGGGGTACAGCGCGCTGACGAACACCGCGCACCCGGGAGCCGTTACGATGGTCATCGGGACGCTGGTGGCGGGGCTCATGGCCACCGCCATCGCCATCATCGTGAGCTATTACGTTGCCATCATCACGACGAGGTTCAGACTGGATCCTGACAACCATTCGGTGCCGATCATCACGAGCGTCATGGACCTCACCGGAACGATCTGCTTCCTTCTCGCCTTCGCTTTGTTTGGAGTGACGCTCCATGCCGCCTGACGGCGACCAACCCAGGAACGTCAAGGAGCTCCTGGTGGAGGCGAAGGATGTCTCCGAGCTCATGGTGGACCTGGCCTATGCCGCCGTGTTCTTCAACGATGAGGCGCTGGCCGAAGAGGTGGAGGTGCTCGAGGAGCGCCTGGACACCTACCTTCGGCGCCTCCGAGAGATCGCCATGCTCGCGGCGCGGTCACCCGAGGACGCCGAAGGCATGGCGGGCGTCCTTCAGATCGGGGTGGCCATCGAGAAGATGGGCGAGGCCGCCTCGGACATCGCCCGCGTGGTGCAGGCGAAGCTGGGGATCCCCGACGTCCTGCGGCCCGACCTGCGCCACGCCGACGAGATCGTCGGCCGGGTTCGGGTGCGCGAGGGGGCGTCATGCGTCGGACGATCACTCGGCGAGCTGATGCTGCCGAGGGAGACCGGGATGTGGTTGCTGGCCATTCGCCGCGGAACCGAGTGGGAGTTCGACCCGCAGGCCGACAGCGTCATCTCCGAAGGCGACGTCCTTCTGTACCAGGGACCCGAGGAGGGAATGAACCTGATCAGGGACGTGGCCGGCGCCCCGGCTCTCCCGGAACCGCCCGTTACCGAGATGCCGCCGCTCACGGAGCTCGACCGCGCCGTGGACATCCTGATCGAGATGAAGAACGCCGCCGAGGTCGCGGTGGGACTCGCCTACTCGTCCCTGATCTTCAACGACCCCGCCCTCGCCGCCGAGGTTGCCACCTTGGAGTCGCGGTCCGACATCCTGCACGACGAGCTGGAGTCGTGGGTCCTGAAGGCCGCGCCGGAGGCCCGCAACCCCGACGAGCTTCGCGGGCTTCTGCGGCTGGGCGACGCTACCGAGCGAATCTTCGACGCCGCGCGAGACATGACGTGGCTGGTCGAACGAGGCGAGGAACTCCACCCCGTCATCCGCATGGCGCTCGAGGAGACCGAAGAGGTCGCGGCGCAGACGGTGGTGGAGGAAGGATCCCGCGCCGACGGGCGGTCGTTGGGAGAGCTATCGCTGGAGACCGAAACGGGGATGTTCGTGCTGGCCGTTCAGCGGGGTCGCCGGTGGATCTACCAGCCGCGGCCGGGACTCGAGCTGCGTTCCGGAGACCGGGTCATCTCCATCGGCCCGGAGGAGGGGATCGAGGAGCTCGAAGGGCTGTGCCGGGCTCCCGTGGCGGTGGCCGAAGAAGGGTAGGGCGGCCGCTCAGGCCCGCGCCGGGGCCGGGGCGAGATCACGAACCGGTGCGGGCAGCGAGAACCACATGTGCTCGTCCACCGTGTGCAGCTCCTCGAGCTCCGACGCTCCCAGGTTGCTCAGATAGTTCACGACCCGGGTGACCAACCAATCCGGCGCCGACGCACCGGAAGTGACCCCGACGGTTTCGGTGCCTTCCAACCACGCGGGATCGATCTCCGTTTCGTCATCGATGAGGTACGCCGCCGTTCCCAACGAACGGGCCACTTCGACCAGACGCTTCGAGTTCGACGAGTTGTCCGACCCGATTACCAGGATGACGTCCGAGCGTTGTGCGAGATCCTTCACCGCTTCCTGACGGTTCTGCGTGGCGTAGCAGATGTCGTCCCGCGGCGGACCCTCGAGCGCCGGGAAGCGCTCCCGAAGCGCATCGATCACCTCGTTGGTCTCATCGACAGCCAGCGTCGTCTGCGAAAGATAGGCGACACGATTGGGGTCGGAGGCCTGAACGGTTCGAGCCTCTTCCGCGGAGCCGACCAGGACGATATTTGCGGGCGCCTCGCCGCTCGTCCCGATGACCTCCTCGTGGCCCTCGTGCCCGATGAGGAAGATGGTGTATCCGTCCTTGGCGAACCGCCGTGCCTCGAGGTGGACCTTCGTGACCAACGGACACGTCGCGTCGATGACGGAGAGCCGGCGGCCCCGCGCGTTCTCGTACACGTCCGGGGCGACACCGTGCGCCGACAAGATCACCACGGAGCCTTCGGGGACCTCGCTCTCGTCTTCCACAAAGACGGCGCCCTTGTCCTCCAAATCGCGGACGACGTGGATGTTATGGACGATCTGCTTTCGGACGTACACGGGGGGTCCGTAGATCCGCAGAGCGCGTTCGACCGTGTCAACGGCTCGTTCGACACCGGCGCAGTAGCCGCGTGGAGAGGCGAGAAGGACGCGTCTTGTCACATCTTCATGGTACCCACGGGCGTTCGGAACCCATCCCCGGCTCGGGATCGTCACGAAGTCTCCACCCGCCTCTCTCGCGACGGGAGGCTCGTTTTCAGCTGAACTTCGTCTTCGGCCTCGACTCCAGCTTGCCGTCTACGTAGAGGTCGACCTTCTCGTTGTAGAAGCAGACCAAGCCGGTGATCTTCTGGCTCTCCGGCAGCGGCGTCCGGTAGATCCAGACCACGTCCTCGTGGAGCTTGCCGTTGACCTCAATCGAGAAGTAGCCGGCCTTCCCCTTGTATGGGCACCACGTGCGCTTTTTGGACGGCCGCATGAGGTCGAACCGCACGTCGCCGATCGGGAGGTAGTAGCGCGGAGGCAGTCCAGTCTCGAACAGGATGGTCGGTTTGGTGGAGTCGGCGACCTTCACGCCGTCGATCACGATCTCGACGTGCCGCGAGCTCGCCAGGATGTCGATGCGCTTGTATGGATCACGGGCGTGCGTGTAGACCGGCTCGTCTTCCTCGAGCCATTCATCCAGAGCGTCCCACTGGAACCGGATGTATCCGCGGATGCGTTCTATCGGGGAATCGGGGTAGCGCAGAGCAGCGCGTTCGACCGTGGACGAGCTCAGCTTGAGATCGAGGACCTCTCCGGTTCCACGTTCGGATTCCTCCGTGTCGCCACTCGCCACCAAGCCGGCGAGGACGTCGTTCTCCGGTATGTAATACGTGGGGTAGTGGGGAATCTCCCAGACCAACAGCGCGTTCGTGGTGTCGAAGACGAGGTCGCCTCCCGCGTACGCTCGAACGCGCTTCTGAGTGGTATCGACCTTGATTCCGTCCTTCGTTCGAACCATGCGGGCGTCCCTCCTGGTGGATTCATATTTTCAACAAAGATCGGAAGGCTGAAATGCCCGCGCCCCGTAGGTTTCGATCTACCCATCTACGTCAGATCTTCACGGGGCCACCGGGACGCGGCAGCGCCAGGATGGCGCTCTGGATGTCCTTCGGAGAGACCTCGGTGTCGAGATCGACCACCACGACCCGCAGCGTGTCCTTCGGCGCGCGCGCGATGGTCTCGGCGTCTTCGCCGAGGCTGCTGTCGAGGACGACGACGTCGGGCTGCCAGTCGGAGACCTGACGTACCAACTCACCAACGTTCGTCGCGCCGCCCACCAGCTCCCAACTGGCGGCGACCGCCGCGCGTTTCAGTTGCGAGAGGCGCGCTGGGCTGCTTGCCGCGCACAGGATCTTCAGGGCTCTGCACACAATCGCGCTTCCGTCGGGTCGATCGAGCGTACAGGGAGGCGGCGACGGTAGTCTCGCCTTCGTGCCGCTCCCAGAGGAACTCGTTCCTTTTTGGTACCGGCGCGACGCCACCAAAGACGCTCGGAAGACCCGATGGGGCATGGTGTTCGCCGACCCGCGGTACCCGCTCTTGTGGGATGCCAACCGGGCGGGCGTCCTGGAGGACATCCCGGACCTCACATTGGGCGAGATCCGCGCCGACCTGTTGCCTGCGCTCGATCGGGCTACGGCCGCGAACGAGCACATCGAGTTTTGGGCGGCGCAGGGTTCGCCGGCCGTCGGCGAGATGCGAGCCACCGGCGCGGAGGAGCATCGCGACGTCGTCATGGTGTTCGAGGGACCGGACCCTTGGCTTCCCCGTGGTGACGCCGAGGTCAGCGAGATCGTCGAACTCGATGATGCCTTCCTCCAGTGGTACCGCGACAGCCAGAACGACTTCGGGCGTGACACGGACTACACCAGTGAGGTCATCGAGCAGATGAACCGCCGGGATCTGGAGGATTTCGTTCCGCGAGGCCTTCGCTTCTTCGCGGGGCTCGTGGGCGGAACGATGGCCGGTCTCAGCACGTTGTTGTCCATCGACGGCGTCGGGTACCTGGATCACGTCGTCATCAAGCCGGAATTCAGACGCCGCGGCGTGGCCAGCGCGCTGGTCTTGCGCGTGGTGGAGGAGAGCCGGGCCGCGGGCGATCGGCTGGTGCATCTCCTCGCGGATGAAGGACAGCCTCCGCAGCGGCTCTACGAACGGCTGGGCTTTCGCGTGGCCACCAACGTGGTGAGCTTCACCCGCCCCAATGTACGAAGGAATTCGTCATCTGCTGGCGACGGGCCGACGCCGGGGGAAGGATCTCGTTAGGGCGAGCGCTCGGCCTCGGCAAGCAGCGACTGCGCCTCGGCTCTCCTTGAGCCGAAGGGCGCCGCGCGAAGGTACGAGCGAAACGCTTCTGCCGCCTCACCCAGGTGATGCACCCCTCGAAGGAGGATCACCCCCTTGAAGAACAGCGCCTCCGGGTACGTGCGGTCCGCGGCCAGAGCTTGATCGACGATGCGAAGGCCGTCCTCGGGCCGGCCCGCGCGGTAGATCAAGAACCCGAGCTTCGCCCGGGCCTCCGTGTTCCGCGGGTCGATCTGGAGCGCCGCGAGGTACTGGTCGATCGCGGGCCGAACTCGCCCGGCGTCGAGATATCGCTGCGCCAGGTCGAGGCGGGCGGCCAGATCCCTGGGGTGATCTCGGACCCGCTGTTCGAAAAAGGCAAACGGCGAGCCCGACGGGTTGCTGCGGGCGCCGGGAAGGTCGCCGCTGATCGGCTGTTCCGGCGTTCGGGTCCGAAGCGACGAGGCGAGGACTGCGGTTATGACCCCGACCACAACTCCGGCGATTAGAACAGTGGCGGCCCTCCGCGTCCTTCGCGAAGCGGTTCGATGCCCGTTTTGTCTCGTTGCGAAGGATCCCGGAGTGCGCCTGCGCCCGAGGCTCGGGTCCGAGGGTGGGACCGCGCGCGTCGCCGGCGATGGTCGCGTGAGGTCGAATGATTTCAGCGTCGCCACCGCGCGGGCTTCGGCCTCCGCCCGAAGTGTGACGTACTCGGCGTCGTCGACCGCGCCGTACAGGTGGTCCTGTTCGAGGTCGCGAAGCGCCCGAAGAACGCTCACCCGCTCGTCCTCACCGGCCTCGGAGAACGGCTCGACCGGCTGAACCGGCCTCCCGAAGGGGCGAAGCACCCCGGCCGCGGCGACCGCGGCAAGCGCCGCCGAGGCCAGCATGATGACGGCCGTCACGCCAGCTCCTCCGGGAGAGCGGACAGGGCGCCTTCGAGGAGGCTCCGATCATCAGGGGAAAGGCGGGTGCCGTTGCCCGACCGCGCTTCGACACGATTCGCGGAGGGGGATGCATTCACCTGACGATCAGAGCCCTGAGCCGTCCACCGCACAACGGCAACCGCGCCAATGACGACCCCAACCACCAGCAGCACAAAAGGCGCCACCCACGCGACGAGGTTGATGCCGCGGCGCGGGGGTGCCAGCAGGATCCACTCTCCGTACGACTGGACGAACCCCGCTCTGATCTGATCGGGACTTCGACCCGCCTGGAGCTCGCGGCCAATCGTGGTCCGCATCTGGCGCGCCAGCGGCGACGGGGAGTCGGCGACCGAGAGGTTCTGGCACACCGGACAACGAAGGGTCGAGGCGACGGCGCGAACCCGTTCCTGGAGTGTGCGGGGCGGCTCCCCACCGCGGGCGGCCACCAGGGCTAACGCCGTCCCCGAGAAAACGAGTGCCGCAGCGACGATCACCAGATGAACGGCGAACCGCGGACGCGCTGAGGGTCGTTTGGTCGTCACGATCCAGCCTGGAGGAGCCGGGTGATCTCTTCGCTCAGGACCTCGTACGGCACCGCGCCGATCTGCTTGTACGCCACGCGGCCGTCCTTCCCGATGAAGAACGTCTCCGGAATCCCGTAGACGCCGTAGGCGAGCGCCGTTCTGGACCCGGAGTCCTCGAGCAACGGCCAATCGGTTTGGAGCTCCCGACCGAACGCCGCCGAGTCCTGCTTGCGATCCTGGAAGGACACGCCGAGGAACACCGCCCCCTGATCCCGGAACCGGCTCCAGGCAGCGCCGAGCGCGGGATGCTCGACCCGACAGTCGCGGCACCACGACGCGAAGAAGTTCAGGACCACGACCTGACCCCGGAGCTCCGAAAGCCGGATGATCCTGGAACCGTCGAGCGTCCTCAGTGTGAAGCTCGGCGCGGGCCGGCCGATGAGCTGCGAGCGGAGAACCGTCGGATCTCGCGACAGCCCGAACGACAGGAGCGAGGCGAGCAGCGCGATGGTCAGACCGACGATCGCCGCGGCGACCCACCGGCGGCGTCGAACCGGCCCTTTCGGCGCTTCGACAGGCGGACCCGCCGGGCCGTGCTCCACCCCTTCGGCCATGGTCGTCTTCATCTCGCCGCGGCCAGCTCCGCCTCTTTGACGGGCGGCAGAACCGGCGACGTTCGCCGGCGAGACGGCCAGGCGGCCAGGAGCCCGCCGAGAGCGATGGTCGCTCCGCCGACCCAGAGCCACGTCACCCCGGGGTTGAGGAAGAAGCGAAAGGTCGCGTCCTGCCCCCGGGCGTCGAAGGCCGTAACCGACGCGTACAGATCACGAAGAGCCCCGTATTTGATCGACGGCGTGCCGATCGGTTCGGACGCGCCCGGATACAGATTGAGCGAAGGGGTGACTCGACTGAGCGCTCGGCCTCGTGACCGAACGATGACGTCGGCGATCAGGACCGTTCGCTGCGGCTGCCGCAGGATCCGTTCGCCTCGATACGTCAGCGTGTATCCCGCGAACGCCGCTGACCGGCCTCGACCGAGCGTGACCTCCGTGTGCTTGGCGAAAGACGACGACGCCGTGATCGCCGCGGCCGCGGCAACCACCCCGATGTGCACGATCAGGCCGCCGTAGAGACGCCGATTGCGGGCCACCGCCGGGAGGACCGATCGGATGGGGGGCCGCCCGGAGGCTCTGGCGAAGGACCGGACCCCACGGACCAAGTCGCCGGCGTTGCTGAAGAACGCGAACGTGGCGAGCCCGAACGCCGCAACAGCCGCCACGTTTCGAACGCCCAGCACGGCGCTCAGCACGATCGTCGCCGCAGCGGCGATGGCGGGAACGGAGAGGCGTGTGATCAGCTGGTTTCGAGATGCACGGCGCCACGGCATGAGCGGGCCGACACCCATGAGGAAGAGGAGGAGCAGGAGGAGCGGCGCGGTCGTCTGGTTGAAGTAGGGACCCCCGACGCTCGATTGACGATTCGTGATCGCCTCGACCACGAGCGGAAAGATCGTCCCGAGCAGGACGGCGAACGTGAGCGCCAACAACACGAGGTTGTTTCCGAGGAACGCCGACTCGCGAGACAGCGCCGACTCCAGTCGTCCTTCCGACCGCAGACGCCACGACCTGAGCGCGATGAGCCCGAAGCCGCCGGCGAGCACCGCAACGAGGAACGCGAGATAGAGCGGCCCCACCAGCGACTGGGCGAAGGCGTGGACCGACGAGAGGATGCTGCCCCGCGTCAGAAAGGTTCCGAATGTGGTGAGGGCGAACGCGCCGACGATGAGCGAGAGGTTCCATGTCTTCAACATGCCGCGCCGCTCCTCGATCATGACCGAGTGAAGGAAGGCCGTGCCCACGAGCCACGGCAACAGAGCGACGTTCTCGACCGGATCCCATGCCCAGTAGCCGCCCCACCCCAAGACGCCGTAGGACCACAGAGCGCCCAGCACCAGGCCCACCGTGAGAAATAGCCACGCCGCGAGCGTCCAACGTCTGGTGACTCGGATCCACTGGTCGGAAAGCCGCCCGGTGATCAACGCGGCGATGGCGAAAGCGAACGGGACGGTGAAACCGATGAAGCCCAGGTAGAGCATCGGTGGATGCGCCGCCATGAGGGGATGGTTTTGAAGGAGGGGCAGCGGCCCGCGTCCATCCCCCGGAGTAACGGCGAGTGTGGAGAACGGCTTGGTGGCCCACAGAACCAGCAGGAGATAGAACGCGGACACGCCGTACATCACTGCCATCGCCCACGGGAACGTAGCCGGCCGCCGCTTTCGAAACCGGAAGGCCACCGCCGCGATGTAGCCCCCCAGGACGAGGTTCCACAGGAGCAGCGAGCCCTCGTCAGCCGACCACAGCGACAGGACCTTGAAGAACGTCGGTGTCGTTCGGCTGGAGTTGTTCGCCACGTAGGACAACGAGAAGTCGTTCGAAAGGATGGCCGCGAGCATCGCGCCGTTCGCCGCCGCGACGGCCGCGAACAGCGAATACCCCGTGGTGCGAGCGCTCTCGACCAGGACCGGCCGCCCTCGCCTCGCGCCGACCACCGACGCGACCAGCCCGTAGAGGGCCAGGCCGAAACCGAGTCCCAGCGCGAACGGGCCGAAGCGGTTCAGCGCGTCACCCGCCTCCGCCGATCTTTGCCGAGCCGGGCGTCTGACCGGGCCCCGGGGGCTGATACGTCTCCGCGTGTTTCACCAGCACGGTGTCGGCGTGGAACGCTCCATCCCGGCCGTACACCCCTTCGACGATGACGCCGCGGCCGGCCCGAAACAGCGACGGCACCGACCCCACCACGACGACCGTCATTCGTGTGGTCCCGTCCGAGACAACGAATCGAATCTGCCGGGAAAGCCGGCTGACCGAACCGGGGTTCACGAACCCGCCGAGTCGGACGCGATCGCCAATGGCGGTGTCGCCTTTCGACAGGAGCTCCGTCGGCGTCATGTAGTAGACGAGGTTGCCCGTCAACCCTTTCGCCGCGACCCAGCCGAGGCTGAGCACGACGACACCCAGGACGAGGAAGAGCCTTCCGCGTTTCACGAACCTTCAGGACGCCCGCTTCTCCACGATGGCTCGGACGCGGCGGTTTGCGCCCCGTGCCCGAAGGTGCAGCCGGACGACGTACGCGACCAGCGCAGCTGCGGTGAAGAGGTACCCGGCGACGACGTACTCGAGGTTAGCCACGTCCGACCTCGGCTTCCGCTAACAGTCGCTGCACCGGTTCGCCGATCCGGGGCGACAGCGCCTCGGCCATGACGCGCTCTTCCAATCTGCCGATTCGGAGGCGAAGGACCACCAGATAGAGATAGACCAGAGTGAAGGCGAAGACGCCGACCAGAAGCGCCGCGAGCATCACCGGCGCGATCGTTGGGGCCTGGAGCAGCCGGAAGGTCGGCCCCTGGTGCAGCCCCCGCCACCAGACCACGGACAGATGAACGATCGGGACGTCGACGAACCCGACGACTCCCACCACCGCCGCCCACCTCGCCCGCCGGGCCGGGTTGTCCGGCAGGCGTCGAACCGCGAGGTACCCGATGTAGATGAGCAGGAGGATCGCCGTCGTGGTGAGCCGCGGGTCCCACGTCCACCACGTGCCCCACACCGGCTTCCCCCACAGCGAACCCAGCACGATGGTGAGGCCGGTGAAGAGCACGCCGACCTCGGCGGACGCGGCGGCCAGGCGATCCCACCGTGTCCGTTTCGTCTTGAGATAGGCGATGCTCGCCACGAAGACCACGGTGAACGAGAGGTATGCGAGCCACGCCGCGGGAACGTGCACGTACATCAATCGCTGAACATTGCCCTGCTCAGCGTCGGGCGGAGCCACTGCAAGCGACATGACCGCGCTCACCACGCATGCGGCGAGCGCCGACCATCCCAGGATCACCTCGCCCGGACGAGCGGTCAGCTTTCCCATGAATCGTTCGGCGCTGCTCAATCAGTCCTCCAGGAGGTATCCGAACACCAGCGAACCGACCGACACGACCACAAGGTCGAACGCCACGAGCAGCCCGAGCCAGGACGTCGCTTCGGGCCCGCGCCCCTGCGCGGCGAGCGCGGTGGCCTTGACGCCGGCGACCAACACGGGGGTCGCCAGCGGAAGAAGCAGCAGCGGAAACACGCCCTCGCGAGCCCGCGGTGACTCGGACACGGCGCCGAACAAGCTCCCGATCGCCGACAGCCCGATCGTCCCGAGGACGAACGCCACGGCGAGCACCGGCACGTCGGCGCCAAGGGAAAGGTCGAAGAGCGCGGTTACCAACGCGATGACGACGACCTCCAGCGCCAGCAGCTGAACCGCCACCCCCGCCGCCTTCCCGAAGAAGATGGCGGCTCGATCGACCGGAGCGAGGACAAGCCCTTCCAGGCCGCCGTCTTCGCCTTCGGACTGATAGGCCTGGCGAAACGCCAACACCGACGCGAAGAGGACGGCGAGCCAGAGCAGTCCGGGAGCGATCTCTTGGAGGAGTGCTCGCCCGGGACCGAGCGAGAGCCCGAAGGCGATCAGCACTGTCGCCGCGAAGGGCAGCACCGCCCCGGCTCCGTACCGGCCTCGAACCTCGATGGCCAGGTCTTTCCTGGCGATGAGGACGGCCTGCCGCAGCACGATCACGGCGTGATCCTCTGGTGCGTCTCTTGCGAGGAGCTGAAGGCGAAATCGGGGAGGATCCGTCCCGCTTCCATGAAGAGGACGCGGTCGGCCGCCGCGCCTCTGGATACATCGTGCGTCGCCAGCATCACGGTTCGCCCGTCACGCCGTGCTTCCTCGATCATCCAGTCAACCAATGCCTTCGCCTCGTCATCCAGGCCGGCGTACGGCTCGTCGAGGAGCAAGACGTCCGGGCGGCGCACCAGGGCCCGCGCCACCGCCAGCCGCTGCCGCATGCCGTGGGAGTAATGGCGAACCCGATCGTCGGCGGATCCGGACAAACCGACGCGGTCGATCGCCCCGTCCAGGCCGGAGGGATCGATCCCGTACATCGAACAAACGAACGCGAGGTTCTCGCGGCCGGTCAGGTCGTCGTAGAGGCGCGTTCGATGCCCCAGAAACTCGATTCGAGGGCGGATCTCTTCGCGGCCCGTGACCAGGTCGTGCCCGAGTACCGTCCCGGACCCGTACGTCGGCGAGAGGACCGTGGCGATGACCCTGAGAAGCGTGCTCTTCCCCGCGCCGTTCGCCCCCCGCACCAACACGCATTCACCGCGCTCAATGGAAACGGTTGCCCGAACCACTGCGGGCGCGGACCCAAACACCCTGGTCACATTGGACAGCGCAATTGCAGGGGGCGCTGGTTCGTTGCGCGCCGCCTGAAGAGTGGAAGGCGAGTTGGACTGTTGAAGGGACGCCACGCGGTCTCAAGGCTACCTCAGCGCGCTGGTCAGGGAGGTGGCGACCCCGCGCCGTCAGTGAAATTGTCTCCGTCGGGGTAGCGTTCCAGTCCAGACCCGCCGGCTTCCGCGGGCGCCTTGGCGGTCGGATGGGAGGCGTCGCTGAACAGCAGTAGGGACAAGCGATGGACGATTGCCGTCCTCGTGTTGCTGCTCACCGCGTGCAGCGGAACTGCTCCGTCGGCGCTGGAGCCGAAAGGCCCGGCCGCCGGTCGGATCGCCGGACTCTGGTGGTTCATGTTCTGGACGAGCGCGGCTGTGGTGGCGTTCATCGGAGGACTGCTTCTCTTCGGGATCGTTCGCCGGCGGAGAAGTGAATCCGAAGCCCGGACCGAATCCAGCGAGGGACCTTCCGTGCGGCGGTGGGAGGGCCGGCTGCTGCTGATCGGCGGCGTGGTGGGACCGGTGCTGATCCTGTTCGCCCTGTGGCTCTTTACCTTGCGCGATCTTCACTTCCAGGCGACGGGGTTTCGCTCGGCGTCATTGACCGTCGAGGTCCGCGGGCGGCTGTGGTGGTGGGACGTTCGCTATCCCGCGCAGGGCGTCGTCACGGCCAACGAGATCCACATTCCGGCGGGCCGGCGGGTCCTCCTTCGCCTCACCACGAACGGCGTCATCCACAGCTTCTGGGTTCCGCAGCTCGCGGGAAAGACCGACATGATCAGCGGTAGGACCACCGAGATGTGGCTCCAGGCCGATCGGCCCGGGGTGTACCGCGGCCAGTGCGCCGAGTACTGCGGGCGTCAGCACGCACACATGATCTTTCTGGTGATCGCCGATCCTCCCGCCCGGTTCGATGCCTGGATCGCGCAACAATCGGCCGTCCCGCCGCCGCCGATCGCGGAACAGCTCCGGAGGGGACGAACCGTATTCGAAACGAACCCGTGCGCCGCCTGTCACACCCTTCGAGGAACCGCGGCGACCGGACGCGTCGGGCCCGACCTGACCCACTTCGCAAGCCGCCGCACCATTGGCGCGGGCACGGTCCCCAACCGACGCGGCGACCTGGCTTCGTGGATCGTTGACTCCCAATCGATCAAGCCCGGGAACCTCATGCCGCCGATGCAACTGAGCGCCAAGGACCTGGAGGCGCTGATCGCGTACCTGGAGAGCCTGCATTGAGCGACGTCGGGGTCCCCGCGGTCCAGCGCACGGCCGAACGGCTCGAGCACCTGTGGAGAGAGCTTCCAGGCCTCGGGTCGTTCTTGGACACCGTCGACCACAAGCGGATCGGGAAGCGCTACATCTACACGGC
>DASVPT010000280.1:0-2275 GCA_036389535.1 Actinomycetota bacterium | reverse complement strand
TACGCCCCGATGAGCTGGGCGCCCTCGAGCCAGTTGCTCCGGCCGTCGCTGGAAATGAGCGCCATCAGCAACGTCGAGAGACCGACGGCGGCGACCTCGAACGTGCTGAAGACGAAATCCATGGGGTGGCCCACCGCCAGGCTGATGAAGACCAGGGCGGGCGCCACGAACAACGCGATCTGCGTCGAGGACCCGATGGCGATCTCCAGTGTGATGTCCACTCGGTCGCGCATGGCGAACAGAACGGCAGAGCTGTTTTCAGCGGCGTTGCCGACCAGCGGGACCAGGATGAGGCCGACGAAGAACTTCGACAGTCCGAGCTTCGCCAGGGCCGGCTCGAGATTGGAGACCAGGAGCTCCGATTCCAACGCCACCAGCAGTGTGCAGGCCACGAGCATCGCCAGCGCCCTCCGAAGCGTCCAGTTCGGTTTCTCTTCGTGGGCTGGCGTGTGGAACAAGTGCTCGTGCGTGACCATGGTGAAGGTCAGCGCTCCGGCGTAGAGCAGGATCAGAACGCCCGCCACGGTTCCGCTCACCACCTCTCGCTGGAACAGGTCGTGGCGTCCGGTGGTGGCGACGAACAGCGCGGGCATGAGCAGGCCCGTGACGGCGAGCGCCAGCGAAGACGCGTGGACCCCGGCCGATTGCTCGCTGAACCGCTGTTCGCGATGGCGGAATCCGCCGAAGAGAAACGACAGACCAAGGACGAAGAGGAGGTTCCCGAGGATCGATCCGGTGAGGGAGGCCTTGACCACCTCGAGCTCCCCTTCGACGATGAGGAAGATCGAGATGATGAGCTCGGTGACGTTGGCGAACGTCGCGTTCAGGAGGCCACCCACCCGGGGGCCGGCGTGCGCGGCGAGCTCTCCGGTGCTCCGGCCGATCAACCCCGCGAGCGGGAGGATGGCCGCTGCGGCGGTGAAGAAGACGAGCAGATCCTGGTGGAAGACGAACTCGGCCGCCAAAGACACCGGGATCAGGACGAGGAGCCAGTTGAGGCGGGGTCTCAGCACCGCTCGAAATCTAGTCGGAGGAAGCGCTCCGCCGTCCAGCTAGCGGGCGATCGGACCGAGGAAAAGGCCCGACACCAGCAGGATTCCCGGGAGCACGAAGAGCCCCGTCACGAAAACGACCAGGCGCTTGTTCGACGCCACCACGAATTCATCGAGCCTCATGATCCCGCGCTGGAGCGCGGGATAGATGAACAGCAGGTAGCCCACGGTGATGATGGCAACGGCGATGGCTTCCGCCAGCACGACCTGGACGCCGTCGGCCTTTCCGAGCAGCATCGCCGCGACCAGCGTGTCGGCGAGCGTCGTGATGTTGGCGCCCATGATGTACGGCATGGCTTCCTTCCGGTCGACGTAGCCTTTCGCCGCCAGCGGCACCAGGACGGTGATGGCCACGGACACGGAGAGCGTGAGCAGGGCCGCCAGGCATCCGAGGAAGAACATCGGCCAGGGCTTCCTCAACCAGTGCTGCTTCCCTTCGGCCGCGCGGTGATCGATCTGCGGGAGGACTCGGTCCAGGAGCTTGAACGACACCAAGATCACGGCGAGGCCGAGCGGGAACAGGACGCCTCCCGGCAGGTGATTCTTCGCGGGATCGACGATCCACGACCACCCGAGCTCGATGAGCCCCTGCACCTTCGACGACGCGGTCCAGTGCACTCCTGAGAGCAGCCCGGTCTTCAGCAGGCCGTAGCCGAGGAACATTCCGGGCACGTAGACCACGGCGGTCAGCGAGAGGGCGAGCACGCCCATGCCCATGGACTCGCGCTTGTTCTTGCTCTTGACGGAGTACAGGAACCCGACCAGCAGCACGATGAACGAGGCGCCGAGGCGCGAACCCGAGAGCATCGTGAACGTCTGAAGGCGCGACAGCGCTCCGGCCGCGAAGAGGGCCAGCGATACCGCCGCGACGGGTGAGCCGGATAGGACGAAATACGCGCCGATCCACCCGAGGCCCAGCGTGCTGAGGGCGTTGTCGAACGGGAACGTGCCCTCGAGGTACGGACGAAGTTCACTCGCTCCTGCCTTCATCAGCTGGATGGCCAGGATGAAGAGAAAGATCGCCGGAACGAAGTGGATCAGCTTGGTAGCGACGACCCTCGACGTCCGACCCCCGGAGCGTCGCTCGTTCTCGGTTGCCGGCGCCGGCTCACCATCAGAGTTGCCGAGGACGACTGTTCCCCCATTGGAGGAGGCAGCGACGGACTCCACCTCGGAGACATATGTCCCGGGCGAACTCGACTGATCTGTTGTCGTGGAGTGGG
>DASVPT010000279.1:0-2683 GCA_036389535.1 Actinomycetota bacterium | reverse complement strand
CCGCTCTGGCGAGCTCGTTCGTAGTGCTTGTCGAGGTCGTCGACGTAGACGTGAACCCCATCCACCACGTACGGGACCTGCAGCCACGTCCGCGCGTGGTCGCACTCTTTCGCGTGATGATCCGGGCTCTGGTAGTCGGGTCCGGGCCACCCGAGGTACACGAGCGCACCGTCAAGTTCGAGCTCCGCGTGGGTGACGCGGCCCTCGTCGTCGGTGTAGCGCTGCCCGACCTCTCGAAAGCCGAACGAGTTGGTGAGCCAGTCGACCGCGGCTGCGACGTTCTCGTACGACAGCATCGGCGTGATTCGTTGGGCCATGGCTACGCGATCAATCGTACGGCGGCGGTGGTCGCCACCGCGACCAGCAGCACGATGGGGATCGGCGCTCGAAGGACCACGGCCAGCGCGGCAACGGCGAGACCGGCGGCCCGGGCGTCCAGCACCAGGTGCCGCCCTTCACTGAACGTCTGCGTCGCGACCAGCACAGCGAGGATCAGTCGCGGAAACAGTTCGGCGGACGAGCCGAGCCACGAGGGAAGCCTCCTCTTGTCACCGATCAAGGCGGGACCGGTCGCCTTGAGGACCATGGCAGAGCCGCTGACCAGGACCACGAGCAACCAGGGCGATCTCATCGGCGAGGCTCGTTCTCTGGCCACCTGGCCTGAGCCTGAGACCCCACGACCAACATGATCACGGACGCAAAGAGCAGCGGCAGTCCGACGGGGAGGAGCGGAACCAACGCGAGCGACACCGCTGCGGCCATCGTTGCCAGCACCGCCTGTCGCCGCGACCAGGGTCGCCGGACCAGCAACGCGAGGAAGAGCGCCGGAGAAAGGGCGTCCAGGCCGAGTGCGTTCGGGTCACCCACCGCGCCGCTGGCCCAGACGCCGATCGCGGTCGTGCCGACCCAGGACACCCACAGCACGATCCCTGCCCCGAGCATTCGTCGAACGTCGAACACGCCGTCGGCACGCCAGGCGATGGCCCAGTTCTCGTCGACCATCAGCTGGGCCAGCAGGAACCGCCGCACCACTCCACCCTCGAAGGCCGGCGCGACCGTCAACCCCATGACGGCGTACCGACTGTTCAGCGAAGCTGCGGAAAGCGTCGCGGCGATCACGCTTCCCCCGCCGGCCACCACGGAGATCGCGGCGAACTGCGCCGATCCGCTGAAGGCGAGCGCCGACATCACCACCGCCGCCAGCGCCGGGATCCCCGCGGCGCCGGCAAGCACACCGAGCGACCCACCGAAGGCGATGTCCGATGCGATGACCGGCACGATTGCTCTGGCCCCCGCGGTATACGCCGACCGGTCAGGCCGGGGCCGCTCGGAGCCTTGGGTCACGCTCCGCGCTCGAGCTCTTCGTGCATGGTCGGCAGCGGTAGTGATCCCATGGCGAGCAAGCGATCGTGGAAATCGCGGAGGGAGAAGGCCGAACCTTCGCGGCCCTGCGTTTCGGCTCTCCACCGTTCGATCTCGATCTGGCCGATCTTGTAGCAGAGGGCCTGGCCGGGCATGGCGATGTATCGGTCGGTCTCTCGTTCCGCGTCTCCGCGCAGAAGTCCCGTCGACTCGAGCGCCCTCACCACTCGCTCCCGATCCCAGCCCAGCGCATGGATGCCGGTATCCACGATGAGCCGCGTGGCGCGGAGAGACTGTGCCTCGAGCATCCCGACGCGCTCGTAGTCGTCGTCGTAGAGGCCCATCTCGTCCGCCAGCCGCTCGGAATACAGACCCCATCCTTCGCCGAACGCCGCGCCGTGCAGCTCGGCTCCCCATCGCCGGATGGCCGGCCGGTCCGCGCTGATTTCGGCCTCCAGGGCCATCTGCATGTGATGTCCCGGGTTCGCCTCGTGATACACGGTGGGGGTCAGGCTGTAGAGGTGCCGCGGCGCCGAATTGACGTGGAACACGCCGGGTCGTGAACCGTTGAGCGAAGGACCCTGGTAGTAGTCCGGCATGTCGCCCTCGCGAAACTCATCGATCGGTTTCACGTCGCAGTTCCGGCTCGGCATCCGGCCGAAGAAGCTGCGGCTCGTCTCCCAGCTGCGATCGACGCGCTGTCTCGTCCATTCCAGGATCTCCTGCCGGTCCGGGAGGTCGGGCGAAGCGCGGAGCTCCGCGACCAGCGCCAGGGCGTCGGGTCGGCCGTGCCGCGCGGCGATGGTGCGACCTTCCTCATCCAGCTTTGCCTGCTCATCCACACCGAGCTGATGAACTTCCTTGGGGTCGAGCGGGAGGGACGTCCACCCCTTGATCTCGGCTGCGTAGATCTCCGCGCCGTTCGGGAGCGCGCGCAGTCCGATCGAATCCCGGGCGTGCTCGCGATAGGAGCGGAGCGCGTCCAGGTATCGAGCCAGCGCGGGGAAGGCGTCGTTGCGAAGCAGCGCGGTCGCCCGGTCACGACTCGATTCGTCGCGGAGGGCCTCGAGCGCGGTCGAGGCCTCGGGCCCGGCCGACAGCTGACGTTCGACCATGGCGATCGATCGGTCGACCACGATGCGCGGCGCAACCTGCTGGTCGGCGACCGCTCCTCGCATGGTCTCGGCGACCGCGTCGAAGTACGAGGGAACGGCGCTGAGCCGGGCCAGATACCGGTTGACCCGATCCGACGTGTCCGCGACTTGGAGCTGGCCGATCTCGGCGAGCAAGTGGCCCGGGCCGGACCAATACGCGCCGAGCA
>DASVPT010000278.1:0-6177 GCA_036389535.1 Actinomycetota bacterium | reverse complement strand
GCAGTTCCTGGCCGGCGAGATCACCGACTTCGGATTCCTCGTGCTCTTCACCATCGCGTCGGTCTTGCTGACCATCTGGCTGCTGGGGGCCTCGGTGGTGCTCTGGCGGCGAAGCGAAGCAGCTCTCTAAAGTCAACCGCCGCCTCGGTGGGGCGGGTGCTTCGTCGGAGTGCAGAAACGAAAAGCGGCCGGGAGGAAACCTCCCGGCCGCTCCCGTTCCTAACGCTTCTTTATGAGAAGACGCTCACACCGCCGGGGCCGACGAGGAGTCCCACGATGATGAGGACGATGCCGGCCACGACCTGGCCTCGCAGCAGCGACACGATCCCCGCGATCACGAGGATCACTGCAAGGATCCAGAGCAGGGTGGAAAGACCACCTGCGGCTAGCAAACCCACCATTGACTTCTCCTTACTCGAGGGGCGCCCTTGCGGGCCTCTTACCCGATGCCACACCGGAATTACCCGTTGAACTCTCAAAGGAAACGCTACCGGCGGGTAGGCGGACCTTCTGAGGACTAGTCATCGCAGGGTAGTCTTGAAGCGTGCTCGGCCTGGACGGATGGGTTTTCTGGATCGTCCCGTTCTTGATGTTTTTGGTGATCACGCTGGTCGGACTTCTGTTCCTTCGGGCGCTCGGCGGAGGTCGGCCACGTGAAGAGGTCGAACCGGAAGACGTCAGCGACCTCGACGTCTTTCTGGTGTGTGCCGAGTGTGGGACGGAGTATCAGGTGACTCGGGTCGGTGAAGTACAGATTCCCCGCCATTGCGGTGAGCCGATGGCGCTCACCCGCCGGCCCCGGCCCCAGCCGCAGCTCAACTAGCCTGGGACCGCTCAGCCTTCGGCGATCTCGTCCGCCTTTTCGCGGAGCTTCCTGAAATCCTTCTTTGGGCGATCGCCCGGAAGCAGGGAGTCGGTCTTCGAGAAGCCCCAGCCCGAGAAGCGCACGGCCACCCTGCCGTAGACGCGGCGCAACTCGCCGCCGCACACCTTGCACGATCCCGGAGCGCTCGACCCCATCGGCTGAACTTCTTCGGTGGTCGCGCCGCAGGATCGGCACCGGTACTCGTAGACCGGCATGGTCAGGTGCGCGTGGCTATCGCCACTGCGTCGCGGCGAGGAATCCGACGGCGATCAGTCCCAGACCGAAGAACAACCAGAAGTTCGTGGCCTCTCCGTGAGTTCCTGGAACGAGCCCGAGGTAGTTGAGGACGATCAGCAGCACCCCCGCGCCCATGATGCTGAGGATGAGAACGCCGAACCACCGCGGGCTCGGCTTCGGCTTCTTCTTCGGCGGCGGCTGGTAGCGGCGTCGCTTCGATTTCGACTTCGGCATGGATCCAGCTTATTCCGGTGGCAGGAGGTTCAACGTCGATTCGGCGTGTGTCTCGACGGCCGCGCGTGAGAACGGGAGCGGGTGATGGCGGCCGGTCGCCCAGAGGTTGTACTGGTCGCGGAAGTGTGGGCTCGCAGGATTTCCCGACTGCCCGGGAACCACCACGCCGAGCGAGGCGTCGAGGTCGCTCAGATCGATGATCTGCCGCCACGAAGGGATGACGATGGCGTCGTATGGCGTTCCCGGCTCGTACTGCGCCTGCGCCACCGTCTGCTCGTCGCCGCCGAGCGGACCTTCCGCGGCGGTGAAGAGCTCCCCCAGATCGGGAAGGATGGAGAACCGCCCGGCGAACCGGATTCGGTGCAGCTCTCCCCACGCCCAGCCCGTGGGGTCGTCGCCGAGCCGCTCGGTCAGCTCGTCGAGCGCGCGGTCCAGTGCTCGCCGCAAGACCTCGTCCCGAGCCTCTCGTCCTTCGGCACCGAACCACATCGCCGTCGGGAACTCGAGGATCGTCGGAAGGACCTGGTAGTGGAAGGCGAGCGTTCCCCATTGCCTCCGGGCGTGGAAATGTTGATACAAGTCCTCTCCGAGGCGCGGTCGAAGGACCTCGTCCGCGATTCGGCTACACCACACTTCGTAGATCGCCGCCGGCGCCGAGTCGGCACGCAGGTCTCCGTCCCACTCCGCGAGCGAAGCGAGCGCTTGCTTCTGGCGATCGTCTCCAGGCTCGACGCCGATGAGCCAGGGGAGCAACTGGCGAGCCGGCAGCGAAACGGTGTCGGTCTGCATCCGCGCGAACGAAACGGCATCGTGCACGTTGCGCTCCGTGATGAGCTGCGAGATTCGGCGGGCGCGGTACGGAGGAAGGAAGTCCCGTCCGATCAAATGCGGATACGACTCGCCATGCGGCCGGTTGTTCGCCGTGGCGATGAACCCTTCCTTCGGGTTGTACGTCCAGGGAAGTTGGTCGTACGGGATGAAGCCGTCCCACTCGAACTCGTCCGTCCACCCCGGAACCGGAACGGTCCCATCACCGCGCCGCCGGACCGGATATTTCCCGGTCGCCTGGTATCCGATGTTGCCCTCGACGTCGGCGTAGATGGCGTGAACGCCGGGGCAGGTCCAGCCGGCGAGCGCGGAGCGGAATTCATCGAAGTTCCGCGCCGTGCAGACGTTGTGGATGGAAGAGGGCTGGGCCACATCCTCCGCGCCGATCCACCGGAGCGCGTAGTTCTCTCGAAGGCCGCCCTCGACCACCTCGGGATTCGCCATTCCGATCATGTAGAAGTCGAGGATCGGGCCGTGCCGGCTCTCGCGAACCTCCACGGCTTCCGGCTCGTCGCGGCCGCGCACGCGGATCTCCTCGCGGTGGACGGTGAGCGGTTCCCACTCGCCGTTGTAGAGCGCCGCCGAACCGTCTTCGTTCAGCCGCTCGAGGAACAGGTCCTGCATGTCGCCGGGGAGCGTCGTGAAGCCCCACGCGATGCGTTCGTTGTGGCCGATGAGCACGCCCGGGCTGAAGTGGAGGGCAACGCCCCGCGCCTCCACGCCCGGTGCGGACAGGTGCACCTCGTACCACATGGATGGGACCTGAACGAAAAGGTGAGGATCGTTGGCCAGGAGCGGCAAACCGGTCCGGGTTCGCTCCCCGGACACGACCCAACTGTTCGACCCCTGAAGCCCAGGAATCTCGGGACCATGACGAAGGAGCTCAAGCGCGGCGCGGCGGGCCCGGGCGCCGTCCTCGGTTCCGGGCACCACGGCGGACGGGTCCGCGGGCAGGTCGGGGAAGAGCGCGAGCATCTCCTCCCATCCGAGGGTTTCAGCGATCTCAGCGCGAAGCAGTTCCGCGTCCCAGTTCGTGCATTGACTCCAGGCGAAGAACGCGCCGGCCGACGCCGCGGCCTCGATGGCTTCGCGGCCCTCGAACACGGTGGGGTCCTGCTGAAGGATCTCGTACTCCACCGGCTTGATCGGCATGACCTCGATCCACGCCCGAACGCCCTCGGCGAACGCCTCGGAGACCTCCCAGGAGAGGTCGTCCCACCGCTCGAGATGACGACGCCCCGCGCGGTTCCAACCGAGCGTTCGAATGAACCGGTCGATGGGTAGGGTCAGATCGCCGAGCAGCTCGGAGAGGGTTCCCATCCCCAACCGCGAGCTGAACTCCAGCTGGAACAGCCGCTCGGACGCAACGAGGAACCCCTGCGCCAGATAGAGGTCGTGGACGTTGGCCGCGTAGACATGAGGCACGCCCCACGCATCGCGCAGCACTTCGACCGGCGCGCGCAATCCGGAGACGCGAAGCTCCCCCTCCACTGGCGGAAGGCTGGCGGCAGCGCGGGCGCGAAGCATGTCGGTCAGTTCGCTCAACGTGGGGTCTCCCAGATTTGGGGGCACCGATGGCGGTCGGGCAAGGGTACATAATGTGCTTCCCCCAAGCCTGGAGGAGAACAGATGGAATCGCGTCCCTGGCTCGCCAGCTATCCCTCAGACGTTCCGCATTCCCTCGAGCCCTATCCCGAGAAGTCGCTCTACTCGCATCTCCAGGAGGCGGCGAAGCGATACCCGAACCGCCCGGCGGTCTCGTTCTGGCTTCCGGGGGCGCCGCTCGGCAAGAAGCTCACGTACGCGCAGCTCCTGAAAGAGGTCGAGCAGTTCAGCCGTGTTCTCTCGTCATTGGGCGTTCAGCGCGGCGATCGGGTTGGACTGGTCCTTCCCAATTGCCCTCAGTACGTGATCGGGTACTACGCGACGCTGCGGCTTGGCGCCATCGCGGTGGGCAACAACCCGCTTTACACCGAGCGGGAGCTCTCACATCAGCTGAAGGACGCCGGCATCGAGGTCTGCGTGGTCCTGGATCAGCTCTATCCAAAGGTCGCTGCGGTCCGCGACGAGGTCGGTCTGAGGGAGATCGTCGTCGGTAAGGTCACCGACTACGCGCCATTCCCGGTGAACCTGCTGGCGCCCCGGACGCTAAAGAAACACGCCAAGCAAGAAGGAGAGCCCTGGCCGCCCGTCCCGCCGGACGCCAAGGTCCGGTGGTGGAAGGAGATGATGTCGGGCTCGTATCCACCCGCTCCGGCCGCCCAAGTGAACGCCAAGGAGGACCTCGCCGGCCTGATCTATACCGGCGGAACCACCGGCCTGTCGAAGGGCGCCATGTTGACTCACTTCAACCTGGTGTCGAACGTCATGCAGGGAGCCTCGTGGTTCTCCGACCTCCGCGACGGCCAGGATTCGATTCTCTGCATCATCCCGTTCTTCCACTCCTATGGAATGACGGTGGCGATGAACCTCGGGATCTACAAGGCGGCGAACCTCATCTTGATGCCCCGGTTCGAGCTCACCCCGACCCTCAAGGTGATCCAGAAGGAGCGGCCGACGCTGTTCCCAGGCGTTCCGCGGCTCTACATCGCCATCAACGAGGGAAAGGAGTCGAAGGACTACGACCTGAAGTCGATCAAGGCATGTCTGTCAGGCGCCGCGCCGCTCCCAAAGGCGGTCGCGGAGAAGTTCGAGGGGTTGACCGGGGCGAAGGTGGTCGAGGGCTACGGCTTGACCGAGACCTCACCGATCACGCACGCCAATCCGATCTACGGCAAGGTCAAGCCCGGATCGATCGGCCTACCCGTTCCCGACACCGACTGCCGGATCGTCGACATCGAGGACTGGACCAAACCGATGGGTCCGGATGAGCAGGGAGAGCTGATCATCGCCGGCCCCCAGGTGATGCAGGGTTACTTCAACCGTCAGGAAGAAAGCGACAACATCATCAAGGAGGACTCCGACGGGCGGCGGTGGCTGCTGACCGGCGACATCGCGAAGATGGACGAGGAAGGCTACTTCTACATCGTCGATCGCAAGAAGGACATGGTCATCGTCTCGGGGTTCAACGTCTACCCGACCGAGATCGAGCAGGTCCTGTACCGCCATCCGAAGATTCAGAAGGTCGCGGTGGTCGGGATCCCCGACGACAAGACCGGCGAGGCGGTCAAAGCCTTCATCGTCCCGCGGGATGGCGAAGAGCTGACCGAGGACGAGGTGAGGTCGTTCGGAAAGGATCCGAAGAACGGGCTCACCGGGTACCGCGCGCCGAAGTTCATCGAGTTTCGGGACTCGCTCCCGGAGACGCTGGTCGGGAAGGTGCTCCGCCGTCAGCTCCTGGAGGAGGAAAAGCAGAAGGGCGAGAAGGGCGACAAGGCCGAGGCCCGAACGTAGGGTCAGGCTTCGTTTGGCGCTTCGGATGCCGGGCCGCCAGCCGGCTGACGGCGCTCTCGACGCAAGAGCATCAGCGCCCCAAAGCTCACCACAAGCCCGGCGACCATGAGCGCGATGAGCGCCGCCACGATCATGTTTTCGCGGTCGAACGCGAGCAGTGCCATCACGCCGGAGCCGGCGATTCAAGCGCCTTTCGCTTTGCCTCGGTCCTACGTTCGGCCTCGAGGCGCTCCAATTCGACGCCGCTGTGATCGGCGAACTTCATCGCCGCGGCGATGGCCCGGTGGCCCGCCTCTTCGGCGATGAGTCGATGCATCTCCTGGCACACCCGCCGGTACGCCGGATGCCCCTGCGGCGAGGTTCGAAGCTCGATCATGTGCGTGGCCTCGCGGGCGTTCATCTGCATGGCGAATCGGATTCGGTAGGCCATGGCGACCGCGTACTGGGCGGCTTCCGCGAAACCCGCGCCGCGCACGGCGTCGTAGAGCCCGGCCGATTCGGCCATGACACCGCTCCAGTCGTCGAGCGCGCCGGCGGCTTCGATCTCCGGTGGTGTTTCGAATCCGTGATGGGGTGAGAGGGCCTGCCACTCCACCGTCAGCAGACGGTGACGCTGAAGA